>NZ_JFGV01000039.1:0-50172 GCF_000612035.1 Photorhabdus aegyptia
GCGATTACCGTCAACCCCACCGATGTCATCAATACAAAAAACCTGTGTAAGATCACACTATTTTTAAATCAGAAATACGGTGCGGAATGACAGATACAAGCTATTTACTTTGTGTTTTCTTTATGATTGGATGAAATTAGGTCAGCGTTGATGGAACATCATATGAAGACTGCGGCGATATGCTGGATCATACTCAATATCAGCTAGTTAACAGGGATTTCTCGCTATCGAAAAGACAACGGGGAGCTTATTTCTTTACTAGTTATCTGGCTATTCTGGCTCTATGCGATAGTTGGCAGCACAATCCACATCTGCAAGGAAAAGCATTAATAATGCATTTACATCAGCAACGCTGGCAGCCCCCTTATAGTGAACCGCCCCTTTCATCACAAGGGGAGTTACAGAGACTAAAATGGGGGCTAATTTCAAAGAACAATCTGCCTATTTTGAATACCAGGAGCAATGCATAATGAGTGTAGTATCCAATACAAATATTCCTGACGATATTTTGCATATTAATGAGTCTGAAACAGCAACCTATCTTCCTAGCCTACCACAACCTTTTGCTGTGCTGTTTGAAAGGGGGCAACTCTCTGTTGAATTATTTTCTCCCGTCGAAGTCGATACTCAAACACCACATGATAGGGACGAAATTTATATCGTCAGTTCTGGTCATGGTGTTTTCCGTCGGGGAGAAACTTATGTCAATTTCTCTGCTGGAGATTTTCTGTTTGTTCCCGCTTATGTTGATCATCGCTTTGAGTCGTTCAGTAAAGATTTTAGAACATGGGTGATTTTCTTTGGTCCTATTGGGGGCAACAGCATCCACAACAGAGGGGAAGACATGGCTTCACAATGAGACTTCATTATCGTGGAGGAAGGGCTGGCTGGTAGTGCATTGGCATTTTGGCGCAGTAAATTACCACTGAAAATCTTGCTACTAGAAGCTACAACACCCGGTGTCAGAGGAGCAACGGTGCAACGTCACTGCTTTTCCGACAAGCGCATTGCGTTGTGGGAACCGCTTGGCGGGTATGTGAATCCTCGTCTATATTCCTTGGGCAGCCCGTGAATTCAGCCAGCAGTTAGCTAAGCGCCTATCAGTTCAGCCCCTTTGTATTAAGAACAATTCAGACCAGCTATAAATTAGCGTCTATCTGCATCTACAAATTTGGCTCGCAAAACCTCAACTTCGAAAAAAGTCTTTATTCAACGTCTTAATACTTAAGTACCGGTATATGAAGAATTGTTAATAATTTTCTTACAGTGGCATTATAAGATAGTAGGTTATTTAACGTCATTGAGGCTATACATGCCAAAGCGTACAGAAAAACAGGAAACAACCCAACATCAGCCAAAACGGTTGTCCAGAACACCTTTGGAGAAGGGAATTCGCCACGGTAAAAAAGCGATTTCTCTGACGGTCAGAGTAGGAAATTATATCCGCAATATTCCCATTATTGCCCATTTTATCCGTGCAACGCTGCGTTTTAATGATCGGATGGGTAATCAGTTTGGCGCCGCAATAACGTATTTTTCCTTCTTATCACTTATTCCCATTCTGATGCTCTCTTTCGCCATTGCCGGTTTTATTCTGGCCTCTAATCCCGATTTGCTGGCAAAACTGATTAATGGTATCGCCAACAGTATTAGTGATCCAACTCTTGCCAATACGCTGAAAAATAGTGTCGATACAGCAATTAAACAACGAACTACCGTGGGATTAACCGGTTTGGCAATTGCGCTCTATTCCGGTGTGAATTGGGTCAGTAATTTACGTCAGGCTATTCTTGCCCAGTTCCATCCTGTCTGGGTGAGAAATCAGGAAGATAATGAGAAAATCTATTTTAAATATCTTCGTGATTCTATTTCTCTGATCGGGCTATTATTAGCGCTGGTCATCACGCTATCACTGACCTCTATCGCAGGCTCCGCCCAAGCAACCATTGTCAAGATGTTAGGGTTAGATGGCATTGAATGGCTGCGTCCATCCTGGTTCTTGATTGGATTAGCCATTTCTATTTCAGCTAATTATCTGCTTTTCCTATGGCTATTCTGGGTGTTGCCTCGCCACCAGCCAGAACGCAAGGCTCTATTAAAAGGGACATTGATGGCAGCAATAGGCTTTGAAGCGCTCAAATATATTATGACCATGACGTTACCACGCCTCGCCAATTCCCCTTCTGGTGCCGCATTTGGTTCTGTTATCGGCTTGATGACATTTTTCTATCTTTTTGCCCGCTTAACGCTATTCTGCGCTGCCTGGATAGCCACCGCGGATAATAATTATAAAAATACCGAATAAATATGCCCTGGCAGAGCGATCTGCTAATAATAACCCAATGAAAAGGAGCTGTTTATGCCATTTGTTAATATCAGAATTACTCGTGAAGGTGCTACAGCAGAACAAAAGAAGCAATTAATTGAAGGAGCCACTCAGTTACTGGCCGATGTATTAGGAAAAAATCCAGCGACAACTTTTGTCATTATTGATGAAGTCGATACGGATAATTGGGGAATCGGCGGTAAGAATGTGACTGAACTTAGAGCTGAGGCTAAAAAGTAGTCTCCAATGATGAAGGGCGGTCTTGTCCGCCCTTTTTGTTGCTTTAGGACGCCTTTGCTTCAGGCTTAGGTATCGGTGGTTGTGCCGGAATATCAACCTTATCCTCATGTGGTGTCAGCGACATAATCTGATTAAAGCTGTTTCTTAACTGGTCGACATCCATTTCCGCTTCCCCTTTCGGTTGAATCAGAATAAATGCCACCTCTTGTGACAGGATCTGCTTCAACTCACGATTAAGCATTTCAGGGGTCAAGGAAGCTAAAAATGCTTGTCTCAAACGCTGATACTGCTCAGGAGCAATATCCACCACATTGCTCTGTTGGGACAAAAGACGCTGATTAATCAGAATATCCGTGCTGGTATGACCATACATGGCAAACAACTGGCTGAGTTGTGCTTGTTTTTGCGCATATAGCTCATCAAATTGTCCCTTCGGCAATCCTTTATCCCGTAGTGTGACCAATTCAGCCGCCAGATACTCCATTGCGGGTTTTAGATTACCTGCTGCCGTGTTGAGATTCAGGGCGCAACTCGCACGATGATACTGGACTTTACAATCCAAGCCCAATTTCAACGCTTTATCATTTTTTCTTTCTAGCCCAAGTTGCAGATAGCGATAAAGCGCCTCGCGGGTAATATCACTGATCCAATAGTGATTAAGCACATACGAATCATTAATCGGCTGCCAATTGAGATCCCAAATCAAGGATAAAGTATCTTCTTTCTTTTTATCGCTGATAATCCCTATGGTCTCCGGTTTCATTGGTGACAACGCTGCAATGGTGGCCGGAGTATGGCGTTTACCTTTCAATGATGAAAACGCTTGGCTGATATTTTCCGGCAGAGTACGGCTATCCACATGACCCGCAACGTATAACGTCATCATGTCAGGGGTATACCACTGCCGGTAAAACTGCTTAAGTTTCTCCAAATCAATAGGTTGAGGCGCATTTTGCGCCGGATCGTGCCCTAACAACGTTGAACCTTTCAAACGTCTACGCCACACGGGATCTTGTATATCCGGTGGATAGGTTGCGACGGATGTATTGGCCATTTTCATGGCATGTTGTAGAGTCTCAGGTGTAAATACCGCCTTGCCCGCAGCATCAGCCAACCAGTTCAACGCGTCTTTTAGTAGTTCAGGCTGATTATGTGGCAAGCTCAAGCTATAAAGTGTGAAATCATATGAAACAATAGCTGGAGGCAGTGGGTATTTTGGATCAATAGCGCTGTTCCATAACTGGTCTAATTTGGTGGAAGATAAACTTTTGCTACTAAAGAGCACGACTTTCGGAATCAACCAGGTATAACCCGCCTGTTGGGTTTTCTCCGCCAGTGACCCTGTTTTCACAACAAGGCGCAACTGTATTCTGTCGTTAGGACGTTGCGGCGTCTGCAAGATTTGCCAGTTAAAACCATTTTCCAGTTTACCCTGTTTCCAGGCAGGGTCAGGCTGCAAGGCTTCCGCCTGCGTCTGGCCCGCAATTGCCAGCATTATCCCACCAATAAAATAACGAATTTTCGAACCCTGCATGTGAACCCCTATAGATGTCTATCCTTGGTTTTAGCCTTCGAAGGTTTAACCATTGATGACAGAATATGTTCCCTTCGACCAATAATAACGGTAGAAAAAGCAAAAACCTGAATTTTAACAGGCAAAATCCTGTCAGGATTATAACTGAGGATTAGACCTCAGACCGCCACGGATGGTTTCATGATGACGGAGGTTTATGCTTATCAAATTGACGATTATATCCCCTGATCAGCATACCCAATTCATCATCCTGATGGTATTTAGGGCAAGCCATTGGCTCTGATGGTTGATCGTTATTAAGATCCCGTGCAATGTCACGTAATGGGTGCACAATAATCCGGTTGATACACCAGCTTATCGACACCGTAAGGATAAGGGCCAGTAATAAATAAGTTGTCAGCATCAACGCCAACGTATTAATAGCAAAACGATATACTCGATTGGAATCCACTTGCAAAATCAGATGCCCTAACGGTTTAGCTCCTGTCGATACTGAACCATAAACATGAAGAGGAATACTCACTTCCACAGGGATACCAAAAACTCGTTTAGCCAGTTCGGGGATTGGGCGATGAGTAGCAAAGCTCAACCGTATCACCCGGATATCCTCCGGCAACACCACATCCGCCCGTCCTAAAATACCTACAGTACGCAGCCCTATCAGCAACTCTTTTGCTTTACTGAGATCAGAATTAAGTAGTGCTTCCGTTAAAGGCGCCTGTACCTGAACTGCCGCGTTATTAAGCTGGCTGATATAATCATCTTTACGTTGCTGTATAAAATGACACAATTGAATCGTAATAAAAATAGCAATGGTCACCAGCGTGACGCCGGTCACTGCGGCCATCTGTTTAATAGTTAACGAACGTTTGACGCGCAATTTCATTTTCACTTAAACCAATGCCTGTGGATATCGCAGTTATAACACGTGATCAATGGAATTGAGTATACTTGATTTTACCGCTAACGATCCTGTTTCACTTATCCAAGTCGTTATTTTTCTGAAATAATTACCTTTGGTGGTTATCTGTAACTATTAGAAAAACATATAAATATTCAATTTTCCTATTTAAAATCGCCTGATTTGACCACAATGTGTAACGCTGATGAAATCAAGCCACCAATCAGAAGCTTAAATTAGTCACCCTTTTAGCATTACACGAAGAAAAGTATCAAGCCAAGCTACTTGTTTTTTCCTGGCGATCCACCTTTACTTATTCTGTCCAAGACACGTTGCTAATAGTTATGTTGTCGTGATTTAACTCACTGTATACACGACATCATTAAGCAAAACGTAATGAAAGTTTAAATTTATACTATTGTATGCACCTGTTTCGGAGAAGCATATATTAACCACAGTAATTCACTGTATGTCTTGCCCCTTCAACATGACACTATTAACCTTGTGTGAAAGGATGGTGTGTATGAGTGATCTTGAAGATTTATACCCCTATCGTTTTTCAGCACTCTCCTATTCTAAAGCTGAACGGTTTGATGCTTGGCGAGAAAAGCATCAGCATCATAATATTTCGCTAAAAATGCGTGAAATAATTATCTTAGATGCTAATTTCTGTGGAATGCATATAGGGGAGTTGATGCTCGGACGTTGGCGTTTCCTTAGCAAGCGCGAGAATACAATCAATGACTTTGCTTATCGTTCATTAGACAAGATCCGCAAGGACAATCTTGACCACTATTATTTTCGCCTTAGCCTTTCTGATTCGTGGATTTATAATGATGCTAGCCACCAAGCTAAGATAAAGCCTTCACAATTGGCTGTTATCGATTTAGGTCAACCATATGATTTGAGCATCGCCGAAGGTGAGGTCATCATGTTGATGGTTCCTCGTGATCTTCTCCCAGCAACAACGGCTAATTTCCACGGGGCAGTTTTAAATCACAGCCTGGGACAGCTTTTTGCAGAACATATTAAAGCACTATTTCTACATACTCCCCACTTGCCGAAGAACGATATGCCACAGATTATGCAAGCTACTTTGGGCTTCCTGAATGCAACGCTTTCTGCCACCCCAGATAATATTATTCAGGCACAAACTGCAATTGATACGACTTTATTCAACAGGATCAGACACCATATTGATCAAAATCTTAATTCAAATAAACTAAACGTTAACCAGATTTGTGAACAAATCGGCATTTCCAGAAGTCATTTATATCGGCTCTTCGAAACGGTAGGCGGTGTAGCAAATTACATTTGTTCACGACGTTTATCTAAAGTGCATTCAATTCTGAGTTCCCAAATCACTCCACGTCAACGTATTGCTGACTTGGCTTATCAGTATGGGTTCAGTAGCCCGGTTCAATTTGCGCGTGCCTATAAGAGGAAATTTAGCTATTCTCCAAGCGAAACGAAAAGAATCGTTCTTCCTACCGATGAAGATTCATCTGTCTTGCAGCCTAGTGGCGATTTTTGGCTACGATCTCGTTGATTAATGTTTGTCTGTGCTCTGCCCGACCGCGGGTGAATGGGTGCTCAACATTATGCTACAAAGAGCATCTCCTGCAATCATCCCGCCCGCGAAAGACTCCAGTCCGTGGGAAGGGTGGTTGCGATACTTTCGTTTTACCCATAAACGACAAATCAACCCAAGGAGAACCATCCAACCAACCGTAGGTTTAGCTATCAATAGCCCTGTTGCAAGCATGATACCTAATTGGCCCCGAGCGCCGCCAATAACTTGTAGTAGTGCGCCCAGTATTACCCAGCCGGTGAAAGTCATTAAGTTGCTTTGATCTATACTTGTTTTAATCGCCGCAGCATAAGCCAAATTGACGGGGGCAAACAGGTTACGAGCGAATAAATCCTGCCAGGTCAGTAGAACAGCTAAAATCGCTATGCCAAAACCTAACATGCCTGCGATCATTTGTTCTCGCCGCCCTCTTTGCTCAAATATGGGATCACGATTATCACCTCTCAATATGTATCCTGCTTTAAGGTCGTAGCCCATATCAGCAAATGCAGGCCCAGTTGCCGATGTAAACGCGGTTAATACGACTAAAGCCTTTACTGGAAAACCGATCCAGATACCAATTACCAATGATAGTAGCGCTACGCCAAACGCAGGCATCCACCCGGTGTTCATGGCTGCGATTCCCACGATGAGCTCGTGAAGTAGCGCTGAGATCGTGCCAAATACAACAAATCCAATCAACATAGGTAAACTGAGTTGTTCAAACAGACCCGTCCCTAGAGCAAGTATCATCGCCAAAAGCAGATAACCCAAACTACCGATACCGAGTAAAGCCCGAAAAGATGAGGCACCAGGCTGATCAATCTGATGTTGATGACCACCGGCGGGGATAGTGATGTGTCTCTTCTTCCGCTTGTACATGGAAAGACCAATTTGCAAAGCTGCCACCATACCAGCACCAACCAAAATCCCTTCAGGCATTCTCAGGGTACTGATATCCAATGCAAACACAATATAGAGACAGGGAGCCAAGAGCAGTCCAGCCGCGAATGACAGCATAGCCGCAAAGCCCCCGATAAAAGCAATACCGGCAGCCGACATTGGCAAACCTAAAAGACTGCCGATAAACCCACTTATCACCCCACAAATTAATGTGATCGTTCGATAACCTCCTCGATCAGTGGTTTTGATCACCTCAGCGGTAGCCATCCCAAGAGGCCAAGCACCTGATGCTGGAAATACCGGGGAATCAAACATACGATATAGCAGGAAAGCATCCCACAACATAGCCAAACTTACCCCTACCAGTATCGGCATAATGAGTTCAGGCATCTCCATGACGTACGCGATACCAAGCGGGGCGAGAAGGCTGATAGCTGCCCCAAAAGTGGCAGAGGACATACTGGTTTGCACTAAATTTTGTGCATGAACAGAACGGAAAAGCGTGAATTGATAGATTGGGAGCCGTGCTATAGCCATAGCAACCAGAGCACCAATTATAGATGTGCTTGGTGTGACACCCAGAGTGACAAGTGTTTGGATACCAATGATTGATCCGAGAGAACTTACCAGAATCAATACAACTAACATTAATGGAGAAAACGCCCGTGGGTGAGGTGATGAGATATTCGTCATACGCTGGTGGCTTGATTCTTTCCCCACGGTGCTCTCCCCTAATTTTCAAAGTTGGTAATAGTCACTGTCTCTCTGTTGTTTCATCATCTATTTTCAATTTAAACCGATTTTTAAATCTATTGCAGATAGCCGCCGAACAACGTGGCATCTTCCTGTAATGCCTATTGTTTCGACTGTTGTCGTTTCAATGTCATCCAAAGGATACATAAAACTGAAAGAGAGATAGCTAACAACAACCCCATTGCCGCACGGTATCCCTCAATAAAGAACGTATGAAAAACATTCAGCGCATCTGCAAGGTCAAGACCAGCATGTTGATGCAAAGCTGAAAGCGCCCCTTCTGGTTCAGCGATAACTTTCTCCACCCATTGACCAGGCGCCACGCCAAACGCACCTAATTTGAGTAACAAGCTGCTGGTAGCAACTTGCTGATAAAGTAGCAGACCAAAAGCAAGACCTACCGCCCCACCAATATTATGCACTGTCCACGATGACCCCATAGCAACCGCTCCCATACGTTCCGGTACAGATGACAGCGCAGCCACTGTAGATGGCCCCAACACACAAGCCCAACCAATACCCATAAGCGTAAACGCAATCGCAATACTGAATAGACTGCTGTATTCGGAAAAGAGTGTTTGAAGAAATGCTGAAATAGCAAAAAATAAAAAGCCGCTGACAAGTATTATTTTGACTCCCATTCGGTCAGTAAGCCGACCAACAATCGGTGAAAGAAGAGCAACCATCGCCGTAGTAGGAAGCAACATCATACCTATCTGATATCCCTCAAGATCTTTTATCGTGTGTAGGTACAGAGGCATCAGGAAAAAAGCCAGACAGTAAAAAAAGGCCAGTGCCGCATTGGCTATAGCCGCACCAATAAAAGTCCGGTTTTTAAACAGATGGAGTTGAAGGATCGGCGCAGAGACCCGTTGTTCAATATGATAAAATATGACCAACGCGACGACCGATATGATTAAAAGACCTAGCGTAGAGAATGACAGCCATCCCCACTCACTACCTAAGCTGAGTACAACAATGCAGGCCGACAAACCGGTGATCAGAAAAATCAATCCCCCCCAGTCTAACGTCGTCCCTTGTTCCTTATTCTTAGATTCTGTGACGCTAACCGTACAGATTAATAGGCTTAAGACAATTAATGGAACGTTTATCAGGAAAATCCAGCGCCAACCTAGGGTGCTAACGATGATTCCTCCTATTACCGGGCCAATTGCCAGTCCGAGTCCATTAACTCCAAAGAGCAAACCGATACCTTTTCCACGTTCCTCCTCAGGGAAAGCATTAGAAACTATGGCGCCAGAGGCGGTATATAGGATTGCGCAAGATACTCCCTGAGCAAATCGAAAAGCGATAAGCCAGTTTATATTGGTAACGAGCCCAGCACCGAGTGATGCGAGCCCGAAGCATATGGCGCCAAGGTAGAGCACCCGTCGACGACCATAGAGATCTGCCATACGCCCCATCACAACCATGAAAGCCGATAGTGCCAAGAGAAAAATATTGATAATCCACTGGAGTTCAGCCACTGTAGCATGAAGATCAGCTCTTATTGCAGGCAAGGCCGTATTGACGATAGTAAAGTCAATACAACCAAGAAAGCTCGCAATACTCACCCCCGTCAAAACCCACCACTTTCTGTGATTCTCTGAGAAAAAAATCATCAAATAGCCTCCACTGTGTTCAGTAGCTCATCTAAAAAATTCCCGGAACCTTATTGAAACAAGCTCGAATATTGGCCTAGCATGTGCCGGGAATTTCCTGGAACGACAGACTATGACCTTATCTTCCTTAGTTATTTCATATCTATCAGGTTACTGATATTTCATGTCTTTTTGATTTATTCCACCATACAATGAATCGCGTCTTCCTGAAGGAATGTATTATTAAGAAAATTTGGCATAGACCGCTTCTTAAAGCGTAGAGATAACCAGCGTTCTTTTCCAGGATATTTTTCAACAACGAAACGCTCGCGTGTAGCATTCATAGCCGCAGTCATTGGTTGTGGGTAGATGACAAAATCGTAACCTTTAGCTGCCCAAATCGGCATGATTATGGGACATTCTTCCATAAGATAATTTAAACAGCTTATAAATGCCTGAGCGGTATCAATACTTGGCTCCCGCTTTACCATTCGATCAATGAATATACCTATGGTTTCGTTAATTGCCTCTTTATAGGCAAGATCATTGGCATATAATTCTTCTATATCTTCTCGAAATGCCAAATATGATATATCGTTTAGGGCCTCATCCCAGCGGAGAATATTGTTGGGAATCGAGAGTGCAGCGAGAACTTCAGAATTTCGAGCGATCCAGGAAGTACCCAATTCATATGTAAAACGATAGGCGGCTTCACAACTCATTCCCAAATAATTATGCCGCTGTAAGGTATCAGCTACTGCAATTGTACATGAAGAAAACCCACTCCTATTAATTAAATCAATGGTTGCTGCGAGTTTATCGCCTTCGTGATATTTTTGGCCGACACTGATAAGTAAGATAACCTTGCTACCCAACAAGGCCGTTTTTTCTTTATCAAAATTGAATGCAGCTTTTGAAAAGAATGTGTAACTAGCCATATTCTTGCCTCCAAATTGAAGCTTTATTATTCCCTAAGCACCAATACTGTAATTTGATTTTATTCTCGTCATAAGATGATCTGCATACTCAATATGAGGATACCTTGCCGGATTATCCGCATCCTGAAATATATCTAATGGAGCTATTTGAGCGTGCATACTTGGCTCAAAAAAGAAAGGAATAGCATATCGTTTCTTTCCAGAGCGATTTATTACCCGGTGGGGAGTAGAAATAAAGTTATCGTTAGTCATCCATTTGATCATATCTCCGCTATTTAGGATAAAAGAACCCGGTTCAGGTGGAACATCAATCCATTCTCCCTCTTGATTTTTGACTTGCAGTCCCCCAATCGTATCTTGTGCTAATAAGGTCAAAAATCCATAATCCGTATGCGGGGCAATGCCATACTGGTCTTCAGGAATGATGTCTGGCTGTTCCGGGTAATATTGAAGCCTCAAGAAAATAGTCGGTTCCCTGAAATAATTATCTAATGCATCGGGGCTTAGGCCGAACGCCATTGCAAAAACTTGTACCATCCGTTTAGCCAAAGCCTGCATAGATTTATAGTATGTTGTGATCGTCTCCTTAAACTCCGGCATATCTTCAGGCCATTGATTTGGGCCAGCTAAGTTTTGTTCTAGTTTAAAATCTTCACTTTCCTCCAATACTTCATTAGCAATAATAAATGCCTCACTTTGATTAGGCTTGCTTGCTTTTTCCAAAGTAGATAATTCAAATCGAGATGTACTCCTCGGCATATAACCCCGAAAGAACTTATTTTGACGAATTTTTAATTTTTTATTCAGTGGTAAATTGTGGAAATCTCTTGCTGCCTGAAAAGTGGCTTGTACTAAATCTTCTGATATGCCGTGATTAATCAAGTAAGCAAATCCCACATTTGTATATATTTGGCGAACTTGCTCAGCGACTGACAATAATCCCGTATCTGTATGGGTAAATATTGGTGCAAGGTCAATATGAGGTATTTTCTCAAAACTTTTCATACATGACTCTCCCTGATGACTCAATGTCAAATAATGATGAATTCTCTCCTTTAGAATATAAATCATAAGAATATTTACAGGGTAAGCATTCCGTCCCAGAAAATGGATATTTCATCCCATAAGGGATTTTTATTCGTGTAATGAATGAGTTGCTGAATGGCATTTGTAACAGCAGGTTCATCATTGCCAAATAGACGATTTTTTTTATCTCTTTTAACTCACTCTTTTTAAGTAAGTTGCCGCAACTCGGGTTTGAAAGGGGGAAATCAGAAAGAAAATAAGGATGGCTCAACCTACCCACCATCCTTAAAAGTTATTAGCTTAACCAATTATTCCACTGCAACATTTTCATCCTGATCAACCGCAAAACAAGCGATCAGTTGATTACCATATTGATTCAGTTTTGGCTGAAGCTGAGTACAAACGCTAAGCGCCCGGCGGCAACGCGCTGCAAATGCACAACCGGGAGGTGGATTCATCGGGCTTGGCAATTCACCTGTCAATTTTATCCGTTCACGACGTAATTCAGGATTCAGCCTTGGCGTTGCTGATAATAACGCCTGTGTATAGGGGTGACGTGGGTTACTGAAAATCATCTCTTTACTGCCTTTTTCCACACAACGACCGAGGTACATCACCATCACTTCATCAGCGATATGTTCAACCACCGATAAGTCATGGGAAATAAAGACATAAGAGAGCCCCAACTCTTGTTGTAAGTCCATCATCAAATTCAACACCTGTGCCCGCACCGAGACATCCAATGCGGAAACCGGTTCATCCGCAATCACCACATCCGGGTCCAACATCAGACCACGAGCAATCGCAATCCGTTGGCGTTGACCACCAGAGAACATGTGCGGATAGCGGCTGTAGTGTTCAGTTTTTAGCCCCACTTTTTCCATCATCTGCAACACTTTTTCTTTACGCTCCTGTGCGCTCAACTCGGTGTTGATCCGCAGAGGCTCCTCCAGAATCTGACCAACTTTCTTACGCGGATTAAGTGAACCATAAGGATTTTGAAACACAATCTGGATTTTCTGACGACGCAGTTTTTCAGCGTCTTTATTTGGCACCAGCAGATCTTGTCCCTGATAATAAAGCTCACCATCGGTTGGTTTTTCAATCATCGTCAACAATCGCCCTAGCGTGGACTTACCACACCCCGATTCACCCACAACTGCCAGCGTTTTTCCTTTCTCCAGTTCGAAAGAGATGCCATCCAGCGCTTTTACCGTTCTAGCTGGCGAAAATAGCCCCCCTTTGATTGGGTAATATTTTTTCAGTTCTGTCGCTTTTAATAACGGCGCCGTTGATATCTCCTGCGCCGGATAAATAGATTCACTCATACTGTCGGCCTCCCCGCATCATCCAACGGTATATGGCATTTCACCTGACGTTCCCCTACCGTTCTTAATTCCGGTTCCACCTGACGACAATGGTCATTTGCATAGGGACAACGTGGATTCAGTAAACACCCGATAGGCCGGTCATATTTCCCCGGCACAACTCCCGGTAAAGAGGCAAGACGGGATTTATCCGTGGCAAATTCAGGTAATGCCCGGAGCAACGCCTGAGTATACGGATGACGTGGCGCCCGGAAGATCTCCGATGCCTTGGCGGATTCCACCACCTGTCCGGCATACATCACAATAATATGATGAGCAGCCTCTGCAACCAGCGCCAGGTCATGGGTGATTAATATCAGCGCCATATTCTCCCGCTGTTGCAACTCCAACAACAGTTCAATAACCTGCGCCTGAATGGTGACATCCAAAGCCGTTGTTGGTTCATCAGCAATCAGTAATTTGGGCCGACAAGCAATCGCCATTGCGATCATCACCCGTTGACTCATACCACCGGATAATTGGTGCGGGTACACATCCAAACGTGATGCAGGATCAGGGATACCAACCAAGGTCAGCAGATCAATCGCTCGCTGGCGTCGGGTACGGCGATTGCCGCCTTGATGCACTTTCAGCGCTTCCATAATCTGGAACCCAACGGTATAGCAGGGATTCAAGCTGGTCATCGGATCTTGGAAGATCATTGCCACTTCCGCACCAACCAGTTGGCGACGCTCTTGTTCGGAAATTTTGGTCAAATCACGCTGGTTAAATTCCAGTTTGTCAGCCATTACCTTGCCCGGATAATCAATCAATCCCATCACCGCCAATGAACTGACCGATTTACCAGAACCAGACTCTCCGACAATCCCGACAACCTGCCCTTGCTCAACTCGGTAACTGATGCGGTCAACGGCGCGGAACGGTGCCTCTTCGTCACCGAAGTGAACCGATAATTTTTCTACATTTAATAGTGCCATTTCGCCACCTCATTACTGCTTGAGTTTAGGATCAAGCGCATCACGCAAACCGTCACCCATCAGGTTAAACGCCAACACTGTCAACAAAATTGCTATCCCGGGGAACGTCACTACCCACCAGGCACTTTGTGCAAATTGCAATACATCAGACAGCATTGTTCCCCATTCCGGTGTGGGTGGCTGCGCCCCCATCCCCAGAAAACCCAAAGCAGCCATATCAAGAATGGCATTAGAAAAACCCAGAGAAGCCTGCACAATCAGCGGTGCCAGACAGTTAGGCAGAATATTGATAAACATCTGGCGCATGGAACCCGCCCCCGCCACCTGTGAAGCCGTCACATAGTCGCGGTTAACTTCGACTAATACCGCAGCACGAGTTAAACGGATGTAATGTGGCAGAGACACAAAGGTCAACGCCAGTGAAGCATTGACAATGGATGGCCCAAATATCGCCACAAGCACCAAAGCCAGCAACAGGCTTGGCAACGCCAGCATAATATCAACGATACGCATGATGATAATATCCACCACACCACCGAAATAACCCGCCAGCACCCCCAGAACAACCCCCATCAACAGGGATAGCACCACCACCAGACAACCTACCAACAATGAAAGCCGAGCGCCGTACATCAAACGTGAAAGTAAATCACGCCCAACATCATCAGTACCCAGAATAAACTGCCAACTTCCCCCTTCCTGCCATACCGGCGGCGTCAGCAAAGAATCGCGGAACTGTTCAGCCGCACCATGTGGGGCAAGCACTCCCGCTAACAGAGCGACTAATAACATCAGCACAATATAAACCAGGCCGACCACGGCCCCTTTATTGCGCTTAAAGTAATACCAGAACTCCTGCATCGGCGTCATAATCTTAGGCGCACTGTTTGCAGGCTCAGTCACTTGAGACATAATGTGCTCCCTATTTCTTATGCCGGATACGCGGGTTAACGACGCCGTATAACAAGTCAACTATCAGGTTAACCAAGATGATCATAATCGCCACCAGTAATACGCCTCCCTGCACCACCGGATAATCCCGACGTTGAAGGGCATCGATCAGCCAGCGTCCAAGCCCCGGCCATGAGAAGATAGTTTCAGTCAGGATCGCCCCCGCCAGCATAATGCCGACCTGCAAGCCGATAACAGTGACAACCGGCAGCAATGCATTGCGAAGCGCGTGGACCACAATCACACGCATACGACTCAAGCCTTTAGCGCGGGCGGTACGGATATAATCTTCACCTAGTACTTCCAACATCGAAGAGCGGGTCATCCGGACAATAACCGCCAGTGGAATCGTCCCCAAGACAACGGCGGGCAAAATGATATGCATCACCGCATCTTTAAAATCACCGGCTTCACCCCAGAATAACGTGTCGATTAGCATAAAACCGGTCAGCGGATAACTGTCATCAAGGAAAACACTGTCGCTTATCCGCCCGGATACTGGCGTTAGATCCAACTGGACAGAAACCAGCATGATCAACATGATCCCCCACCAAAAGATCGGCATGGAGTATCCGGTTAGGGAAAGTCCTATCGCAGTATGATCAAAAACAGAACCACGCTTTACCGCCGCGAGGACGCCAACGGGAATACCAACAGAGATAGCGAACAGCATGGCGCATATCCCCAGTTCCAGCGTTGCCTGGAAACGGGGAACAAACTCTTCCCACACCGAGATACGACTTTTCATGGAGATGCCAAGATCACCATGTAACACATTACTTACATAATGAAAGTATTGCTGCCAAAGTGGTTTATCCAACCCCATTTCGGCCATTAGCTGGGCATAGCGCTCAGCAGATATTCCACGTTCCCCGGCCATAATGGTCACCGGATCGCCGGGGATCATATGGACAAAAGCAAAAGTCAGTAAAGTAATGCCAATAAACGTTGGGATTACCAACCCCAGACGTCGGAGTATGAACTGCAACATATCCCAAACTCTCTTTTTTAAATGCCAGTTACAGCTCTCAGGCCGTTTGGCTTGAATAAGGGGGAGGACTTTCCCCCTTTTGGCTCACAATTTAATAAACGCCTTAAGTAAGAACAGGATTATTCGAGAGACACGTTGCTGAAAATATGTCTGCCTAGAGGATCAACGACATAACCTTTAACTTCTTTACGAATGGGTTCATACACCGTGGAATGAGCCACAATCAGGGCCGGAACCTGTTCGTGCATCACAGCTTGAGCCTGTTTATAAAGCTCCACACGTTTAGCGTGCTCAGAAACGATTCGAGCTGGCTGAATGGCATCTTCAAACGGTTTGTAACACCATTTAGAGTAGTTGGAACCTCGCTCTTTAGCTGCGCAGCTAAACAAAGTTGCGAAGAAGTTATCTGGATCACCATTGTCTCCCGTCCAACCCATCATCACAATCTGATGTTCGCCATCTTTAGCTCGCTTCAAATATTCGCCCCATTCATAACTAACAATTTTGGCCTTAACACCAATTTTTGCCCAGTCAGCTTGGACCATTTCAGCCATACGACGGGCATTCGGGTTGTATGCACGCTGTACGGGCATTGCCCACAGATCAATGGTGAAACCACTTCCCATCCCTGCTTCTTTTAGGAGCTGCTTCGCTTTTTCCGGATCGTACTGATAATCTTTAAGATCATTGTTGTAACCCCACATGGTTGGTGGGATCAGATTCTTAGCTTTCTGGCCAGCGCCCTGATAAACCGCTTCAATGATAGCGTCTTTATTGACCGCCATCGTCAACGCCTGACGAACTTTGACGTTATCCAATGGCTTTTTAGTGACGTTGAAAGAGACATAACCGACATTCAGACCCGGCTGTTCCAGCAAAACGATATCTTTATCCTGTTTCATGCGGGCAATATCCGCCGGATTTGGATATGGCATAATCTGACATTCGTTTTTCTGTAATTTTGCATAACGAACGGATGCATCAGGAGTAATAGAGAAAACTAGCCGGTCAACTTTGGCTTTATCTCCCCAGTATTCTTTGAAAGCTTTATACAGAATGCGAGAATCTTTCTGATATTGCACCAACTGGAACGGGCCTGTACCAATTGGATTCAGATCGACTTTCTCTGGCGTACCGGCTTTCATCATCTTATCTGCATATTCTGCTGACATAATAGAAGCGAAATCCATGCCTAAGTCAGCCAGGAATGGGGCTTCCGGGCGGCTCAGTTCAATCCGGACAGTATAATCGTCTACTTTTTCAACCTTATTGATCATCTCACTCATACCCATGCCAATGAAATATTCATAGCTGCCGCCTGACACCTTGTGGTATGGATGATTTGCATCTTTTTGCCGCATGAAAGTGTAGATCACATCATCGGCATTAAATTCTCGGCTTGGTTTGAAGTCTTTGCTATCGTGCCACTTAACACCTTTGCGCAGATGAAAAGTGTAAACTTTACCATCATCGCTAATATCCCATTTTTCAGCCAGGCTCGGGGTAATTTCAGTTGTACCTGTTTTGAACTCAACCAAACGGTTATACAGTGGTCTGGAGCTGGCATCATAAGTTGTGCCAGCGGTGAACAGTTGTGGATTAAAGCCTTCCGGTGAGCCTTCGGAACAGTAAACCAATGTCTTTGCCTGAACGCTGGCGGTTACTGCCAATGCAACTAAGCTGACCCCTAGCTTCAATAACTTCGCCCCTTTAGAGAAAGTTGTCATTTCTTGCACTCCATTTGTGATGTTGTTGTATACAGCCAGAATCTGCACTTCCTGTCAGAAACTGCGCTGTTTAGGCTTTGTTTATTATTTTCAGCTTATCAATTAAACAACTGTTGTCTCTTGCGTCAATAAGATCTCAACAAATGTCATAAACAACAGGAAAACACAAAGGAAACTAATAATTAACATAGTTAGCACAAAAACATGACAATGAGCACATTTTATAGACAAAAAGACCATAGAAAGCATATAGTGACAGAACTAATCACTATTAATCTGTGCGCAAAATTTGTGGCTGTTTGACTAATTAGTAAACGATTATTTCACGAGAAAAGATGATAACTGGTATAAAATGCTGCGTGCCAAATGAAATCGGCACCTGAAGAGTTAATCCAATAAGTATAACATTAATAATATAAATAAATACAAAAACCTGTTACTAGTTTTATTTACTTTTCATCACTTTTGGTTTCATTAATGGTTTCTCGGTAAATTTAGGTGATATCTAAACGACTAAATCTGGTTTTATCCATCATAGCCGCCAGAGCCAGAATTTTACTGGAAAATATAACGCATCTCTGGTTAGCAACTATTATTATCTATACCCGTCACCTTTCAAGCTGCCTCTTTGTTGGCTGCACTCACTCACCCCGGTCACATAGTTATCTATGCTCCCGGGGATTCGCTCCCTTGCCGTCGCGATGCAACTTGAAATCCATAGGGTATGACATATAATTCTAAACAGGTTTCAAATACCCACCCAGTTCTTCCATTATCCTAATTTTTTCGTAATCCTTATGAATAACATTCTTATCATGATGAACTAAGTAAACGGTTCCAGGTTGGCTAAAAACATCTTTAGTTATTTCGATTTCATCATCTTCATCAGCATAAAAAATAGCTTCACAAAAAGAGGGCAATTTCTTTAATTCTGCCACAAAATCATTAGCAGTAAATATACCAGGACGATGATTAATCAAACATACATTATAGGAATGATTAATAAGAGTATAAGCTTCTCTTTGTATAACCTCATGGAAATTTTCCGGTTCAACAATAGATATGGCAGCAGCACTAATTTGCCCTAAACCTGTTGTTAATTTTGCTATCGTCGGTCGTAATATTCCATCTATTCTCGCGGCAATTTCAACAAGTTTTGGACCATCAGGCGTTAACATCACTTCCGCATGACTGGGACCATTAAATATGCCTAAAGCAATGACAACTTTTCTCGTATATTCTACTAAAACATTATATTCTGGATAAGAGGAATCAATAATGTCATCAATATCATAGATTATACTACCCGTATCAAGTTTACGTTTCTTATATTTTACTACTTCGGTAACTAATTGATGACGATTAAGCGATACCATATTAACGACATATTCAGTCCCGTTAAGAAATTCTTGTATTAAAACCTGATGATTACAGAGATTAAGTTTATTGGATTTTCCCAGTATTTTATGAAAAGCTTCCTTAGCAGAATGCACATCTTTACAAATATAAACACCATCAGAGCCCGCACTCTCTAATGGTTTAAGTACTACAGGAAAGTTATTAAAGGCTTTAATCCATTGTTCCGCCGCAGGCCAATCTGAAAATCTGCCTTGCTCAGCCGCAGAAATTCCATATTTTTTTAGTGTATCAATCATCTCATATTTATTGCGCCTTGCAGATGTCTTGGCAAAATCATTTTTATAATTCAATTCAAAATGATTATTAAGCTCATCAGCAAGCGAAACACCACTTTCACTCCCGGCAATAATAAATTCAACTCCCTGTTTTTCAAGGAAGTTGACTGTATCCTCTATTGTGTCGTGGATATAGCGCTCTTGGTAGATTGAATAATCAAATCCTTTATAATAATAACTATGTAAATCTGATTTCCAGGCCACATGCCAAAGATAATATTTCTTCTCATAAAGCTCTAACCATAAACTTACCAGAAGAAAAACCATCTACAATAGCAACCTTTCTCATTTTATATCCCATTATACCCTATTTGTCTTTTTTATCTTACTCACACCAAGAATGATTAATAAAGAAACTATAACCGAAGCTGCGATCAGGCTTTCAACAGAAAACGCGATACGTGAATCAAGATATTGAAAAAGAATCGTAAATACAGGTAGTAACAGAAATAACAGAGAGACATGAAGCGGGGTAATGGCATTAATTGTCTTTAATACCAGATAGATTGGAAGTAAATGTCCAACGATAACAAGAATCGACATCGGAAGAATCATCTCGATATCTAAACGAAGAGAAACATTGGATACTGAAACATAAAAAAATGAAAGTATTACCATTAAAATACTTCTAACAGACAATATCTCATATGTTTGCCATTTTTCTTTAAATAATTTCTTAGAAAAAATAGTGTATAATACTGTTCCTATAGCACCACATATCACGCTAACAATACCAATAATTCTATCCTGAATTGAAGTTGATGATAATCCACTATTTCCCAAGAATGAATTTACCAGCATCACACCTACCCCAATGAGAACTAACCAAGATATGACAACCTCCAATTTTTCTGTTTTTGCCTCGTCTTTATCGATAAAAGATGAGAGGAGAATAGTTATCGCAGGGCCGCAAGCTACCGAAGCAACCCCCACTATTGCAGGCTCAAGAAAGCGCAGCGCAATGATTAATCCTCCCCAGTTTAGTAAAATTGAGACATTAATAATTAACACCAATAAGGTGTTCTTGCGGACTTTCACGATTAATTGATCAAACCCTTTGTAAATACTTATCGCCATAAATAACAAAGTGGATGATATAAAGCAATAAAAGATAACAATAGCTGAATTTATCGATTGCGTTAAATACGCGACAAACACATCGAATGCTGCACTGATGAGGCAAAAAATAACCCCATATATTACGCCATTATATGAAGACATATATCACCTATAATTCTCTTATTCCAAAAATTAAATTTCCGACATTTGACCGATTTTATTATTGAAAATTCATCTTTAATCTCAGCATTTCCTATACCTAACATATCATCAATAATAAAGAAGCAATCACCCGATTTAATACTATTGAGATACATTTTTACTGAAAAATGTTCAGAACTGATCTGTACAACAGTATTATTTATCTTATCCAAACAATAGGCATACCATCTAGCCATTGCTAATGGTATTCCTGTAAAGAGAGAGATAACAGTTGCCAGTGATATTCACGCGTTGAAAATACTCGATTACCGTCTATTCTAAACTTATTAATTTCAAGTAAAACTGTGTTACCGCTGTCATTTAATTTCATATTTACATTCCATTTTATGTTCATAGAATATAATATTCATACACCATTCTTATGTTTTTTCAAACAAGTCATTTAATGAATGAGAGATATTTCTCAGATGGATAAATTAAATATCGCGAATAGTAATTAAATGTTATTTTTTACTATGATATTATTAGTATATATGTAATTTTTCTACCGGGATTACGAGTAAAAGCGATTAAATAAAATTTAAGTTAAATAGCGTAATTTATATATGTATTTTATTGAGCAATTATTTTTAATTATTTAATTAATCAATAAAAACCGATGAAATATCTGTCAATATAATCAAATAAAGTCGCCACGTGAATAATATGGCGAAGCATGTTGATGTAAAATTAATAATACAGCCTTAGGCGTTGTTATCTGAACACTCCTCTTATTAGAGAATGCTACCTGTTCCCAAGAGCGACGATGCATTTTTGTACCCGATTTTCTTATCACTTTTTCAACAATAGCCAGAATTTGATAAAGACTGATTTCATATCAATTCGTTTATCGGCTCGAAATAAGGTTTATCTCACTCCGACTTTCGATAATTTTTGACATTTTTACGAGATTAAGTTAGATCAAATTTATGTATAGATATTCTAATGGAGATGTCATGAATCTGCACAAAAATTAAGGATTTTATATCAGGATTATATGGGATTACATGAAAGAAATGGAAAGTCAATGGAAATGTTATCTACTGGAAGAAAATGTTTAGAAGAAACGAACAATCAAATATTATCGGTTCATTCAGCATTGCTGTACGAGAATTCAACATCATTTACTGTTCAAGGTGAAACCTCTCGTTGTGACCAAATTATTCAGAAAGGTGATCACGCGCTAGTAGGGATAAGCCCCTTTAACTCTCGTTTTTCAAAGGACTATGTGATGGACCTTATTCAGTGGTCAAGTCATTATTTCCGACAAATCGACATATTATTACCTTGTGAACGTGAAGCTTCACGCCTTTTAATCGCTAGTGGAACTGAGAACGCTAAGGCTATCAAGAAAACACAACGCGAAATTAGACGTCATTTATGTAACCTTGATTATGTTATTTCCATAGCAATGTTAAAAAATAAGCAAATCAGAGTTATTCAATTTAGTGACTTTGCACTAAACCATGACTACCAATCTCTTAAAACACAAGTTGAAAACGCGTTTAATGAATCAGAATCTTTTAAAAAAATCTGTATTGATATGTCCTTTCAAGCCATAAAAGGGCGACTAAAAGGTACCGGGCAATACTTTGGTCTAATTGATCTACAATTAGTATATAAAGCGTTACCATATATTTTCGCTGAAATTCCCTTTTACCTCGATACCCCTCTATTACTTGGGGTAAAGTATTCTACGTTACTTTATCATCGTCCTTGGCCAATCGGAAAAGGGTTGTTTAACGGCAGTTATCCTATACAAATAGGCGATAGACAAAGTTACGGAATCGTTACTCAATTATAAAATACAAACAGCGTGATGAAATAGTAATTGTATTTAAAGTTAATAATCTCTTAGTACCAAATATCTTTAGAAAGGAAGCACAATAATGGCTAAATTAAGTTCTTTTAGTATTCTCGACCCAAAATTCATAAAAAATCCTTATGATTTTTACGACATCTTGCATAAACAAGATTTAGTTTATTTTGATCAACCCCGAAACGGCTATTTTATTGGCAAATATGAGGATGTTGACGCTATTTTAAAATCCTCAATTTTCAATACTAAGCCATTAACTGCACTTGCCGAACCGGTTATGGGGGATCGCGTTCTTGCTCAAATGGAAGGTGAAGAGCATGCATGTAAACGAAAACTTATAATGCAAGGGCTTTCAAAAGATTATTTTAATCGCTACTACGAACCCATGATTCGAAAGATTACCGAAGATCTCTTACAACCTTATATGGAAAAAGGAAATATAGATATTGTTAATGACTTTGGCCGCGATTATGCCGTATTAGTGACATTAGGTATTCTCGGACTGCCAAGTGATAACTATCGTGATATAGCTGAATGGCACAAGGGTATCGCCAGTTTTATTACCCAGTTTGACCAAACAGAACCAGAAAAGATGCACAGTCTTGAATGTAGTCAGAAATTAATTCGCTTATTAAAGCCTATAATAGATCAGAGACGGCGTAATCCCCGCGGGGACATTATATCTATATTCTGTCAAGATACAGCGATGTCCATGAGCGAAATTACAGCACTGTGTTTAAACATTCTATTAGCGGCTATAGAACCTGCTGACAAGATATTAGCAATGATGCTTAATCACTTAATATCTAATCCGAGTATGCTTGAGGCAGTGCTCAAAGATCGCAGTCTGGTTCGAGATGCATTTGAAGAAACTTTACGTCTGACATCACCTGTACAACTCATTCCAAGAGAAGCGAGTGAAGACGTCACTATTTCCGGTATCGATATACCTAAAGGCGCTTTAGTATTTTGTATGATTGGCGCAGCTAATCGCGATCCATCGGTTTTTCACAAACCAAATGAATTTGATCTATATCGAAGAAAAAATACAACTTCGCAACAGAAAGCAAATCGAAAAAGACATTTAGCTTTTGGGACAGGTACTCATGCCTGTGCTGCGGCTGCGTTTTCACTCAGTCAGTTGGAAGTTTCATCCAATATTATTCTGGATCGCCTGCACAATTTACGTTTTGCTGATAACCATCATTATCAAGAAACAGGAGTGTATACACGAGGACCTTCTAAACTCCTTCTGAGTTTTGATCCAAAAATATCTTCTACTTCTGGGAATGATAACCCTGATCTGAAAATGACTATGGGAGCGATGGAATAGGAACATAAAGCTCATACTGTGGTGTAACGAGGAACACTGCCGCCTATACGATATAGCGACATAATGGTGAGTATGTGGCAATTCTAGAAAAACATCAGACTTGTGTGAAATAGTTCAGAATGTCCATCTGCAATACTATTTCAAGGGATGCCGGAGATAGGCATCCCTTTTAAAATAGGGTGTATGAACTCAGACCTTTATCTGGCAGGTTATCCACTCTAGTTTCGGTGCTTGTCAGATTATGCAAGCCAATGCACTAAACGGTTGTAACTTTTAGAGTAAACATAAAAACGACAAAAAGCCTTACAGCAATCACTGTAAGGCTTTTCTATTTTCTTTAAGTTCGTGGCTTACTGACAGCCCCAAACTCTAAATTGGTCGGCGAGAGAGGATTCGAACCTCCGACCCACTGGTCCCAAACCAGTTGCGCTACCAAGCTGCGCTACTCGCCGAAAACGAGCCGAATCTTACTGCGCTCGCTACAGGCCGTCAATACCTTTTTGATAATCATAGGTTAGTTGCTGATAAAAACAACTGAAACTCAGTTATGTCGCACTTTCTCACGGATTTCACAGAAATACGTCATTAGGTAAAAAAATAATGTTGTAGCTAAATCTGGACTTTCTTTTTCCTAACTAAGTTATTTTAACCTGCTACCCAGCGCACCTAGAAAGGTTTATTCATCAAATAGGTCAGAATGTCTTCCTGTTCGTTCAAACCTAACAACATCACCAACTACTTTGTAAATCAACAACCAGTCAGGCTCAATGTGAGCATCACGAAACTCCTTCCATTCACCACGGAGAAGATGATCCTGATAGTTAGCAGGCAATGGTCTATTATCAATCAACAAACTCATTAGGACCTTAAGTTTGTTCATATCCTTGCCACGTTTTTGTGCGGATTTCACATCACGCTTAAATTGACTTGAATATCTTGGCTGGCGCATCAGATACCAAGCTGATCGAATAAATCGTCAGCATCCTTTGCTTGATGAATGTCTTCACCACGATCACTCTTAGCCAAAGTTTCGGCAGTCAATTTATTAGGTACTCTCATTTCAAACGGTAATGCTTTTTCCTTCGCAACTTTAGTCAAGGTGATACGCACTAGATCAGATATGGTTAACCCCATACCAGCCAAAACCTCGGTAGCTTCTGCTTTTAATGTCTCATCGATTCTTGCCCGAACAAATGCACTTGCAGCCATAAATCCCCCTTTTAATTTATAAATAAAACGTAGCTCGAATGAGCTACAAAATCAAGGTTAGAGGTATTAAGTTCCGGCTATCGCATTTCACAACAGCCGGAATTGACTATTTCAGATGACTATTGCAGTAACGAAATATCAGCAACTCTCAGGAACAGGTCACGCAATTCACTTAACAGGGTTAAGCGATTTACTCGCACCTGTAAGTCTTCATCCATCACCATCACATTGTCAAAGAAAGCATCAACAACTTCACGCAAAGATGCCAACTCAACCAACGCTTCCTGATAGCATCCTTGAGCAAATAAAGGCGCCAGCTTATCCTGCAAAGCCACCAGATGTGTTGCCAGTTTCACCTCTTCTGGCGCTTTCAGCGCAGAAACATCTACCTTCTCGTTCAATGTCTCTTCTGATTTCGCCAGAATGTTAGAAACACGCTTATTCGCTGCGGCTAACGCTGCGGCTTCATCCAGTGTACGGAAGTGAGTCACCGCTTTAACACGAGCATCGAAATCAGCAGGCTGCGTCGGACGACGTGCTAATACTGCCTGAATGGTATCAACGCCGTAACCTTGTTCCTGATACCAAGCACGGAAACGGCCGAGCATAAATTCCACTACATCATCCGTAACCTTGGCATTTGTCAGCTTGTCGCCATACAGGCGCACCGCTTCTTCTGTCAGTGTCTGCAAATCCAGCGGCAGTTTTTTCTCAACGATAATACGCAGAGCACCCAACGCAGCACGACGCAACGCAAACGGATCTTTATCGCCTTTCGGATGCTGACCAATACCAAAAATACCCGCCAGAGTATCCATTTTGTCAGCAATCGCTAACGCACAAGAAACGCCAGTAGAAGGCAGTTCATCACCAGCAAAACGCGGTTGATACTGCTCATTCAATGCCAGAGCGACATCCTCTGCTTCACCGTCATGACGGGCGTAATGCATTCCCATCACACCTTGGGTATCGGTGAACTCAAATACCATGTTGGTCATCAGGTCACATTTGGACAGCAAACCAGCACGGGTAGCATGATTTACATCAGCGCCGATTTTTTCTGCAATCCAACCGGCCAACGCCTGAATACGATCTGTTTTATCACGCAAAGTACCAAGTTGTTTCTGGAACAAAACTGTCTCCAGACGAGGTAGATTATCTTCCAGACGCTGTTTACGATCCGTCTTAAAGAAGAATTCCGCGTCAGCCAAGCGTGGGCGCACTACCTTTTCGTTACCGTCAATGATTTGCTGTGGATCAGAAGATTCAATGTTGGCAACAAAAATAAAGTTCGCCATCAGCTTGCCGGCACTATCGTAAACCGGGAAGTATTTTTGGTCACCTTTCATGGTGTAAACCAACGCTTCTGACGGCACAGCAAGGAATTTCTCTTCAAATTTCGCCGTCAGCACAACCGGCCATTCAACCAATGAAGTGACTTCTTCCAGCAGGCTGTCACTGATATCAGCAACACCGCCCAGTTTAATCGCAGCCTGTTCTACATCTTGTTTAATGAGTGCCTTACGGATTGTATAATCTGCAATCACTTTACCGCGTTGCTGCAAAATCGCGGGATACTGTTCTGCATTATCAATCGTAAACTCAGATTCACCCATAAAGCGGTGACCACGAATGATACGTGCGGATTTAATACCCAGAATTTCGCCTTCAATCAATTCATCGCCAAACAACATGGTAACGGTATGAACCGGGCGAACAAACTGAGTCTCCTTATCGCTCCAACGCATCAGTTTAGGGATGGGCAACTTACTCAGCGCTTGATTGACCATACCCGACAATAGCTCTGTTGCACGGCAGCCTTTTACCAGCGCGCGATACAATAGCCATTCGCCTTTATCTGTCACTAAACGTTCAGCCTGAGCAGCCGTGATACCACAACCGCGCGCCCAACCTTCAGCCGCTTTTGTCGGTTTACCCTCAGCATCAAATGCTTGAGCAATCGCTGGACCGCGCTTTTCTACTTCACGATCAGCTTGCGCCTTATCCAGATTAGCAACTTTCAGCGCCAGACGGCGCGGAGCGGCAAACCAACTTACTTCACCATACGCCAAATTCGCGTTATCCAACTCCGCCGCGAAATTAGCAGCAAATGCTTCAGCTAATGAACGAAGAGCCTTCGGCGGCAACTCTTCTGTGCCGATTTCCACCAGGAAAGTCTGTTGAGTCATGACAGCCTCTTAGTTCTGATTCTTGTTACACATAGGGAAGCCTAGCGCCTCGCGTGAAGCATAATAAGCTTCGGCAACAGCTTTAGTCAGGGTACGGATACGCAGGATATAACGCTGACGTTCAGTCACCGAGATAGCTTTACGGGCATCCAGCAAGTTGAATGTATGGCCCGCTTTGAGAATACGTTCATAAGCTGGCAACGGTAGCGGCGTTTCTAACGCCATCAGATCCTGCGCCTCTTTTTCATATTGTTCGAAGCAGGTAAACAGGAAATCGACATCCGCATGTTCAAAGTTATAGGTGGATTGCTCTACTTCATTTTGGTGATAAATATCGCCATAGGTGGTTCTACCCAAAGGGCCATCACACCAAACCAGATCATAAACACTGTCTACGCCTTGGATATACATTGCCAGACGCTCAAGACCGTAAGTGATCTCACCAGTGATAGGTTTACACTCAAGACCACCTACCTGTTGGAAGTAAGTAAACTGAGTCACTTCCATCCCGTTAAGCCACACTTCCCAGCCTAATCCCCAAGCGCCTAATGTTGGGTTTTCCCAGTTATCTTCAACAAAACGGATGTCATGAACTGTTGGATCTAATCCTAACTCCTTCAGAGAGCCCAGATATAACTCCTGAATATTGTCTGGGGACGGTTTAATAATGACTTGAAACTGGTAGAAATGTTGTAAGCGGTTAGGGTTTTCACCATAACGGCCATCTGTCGGACGACGGGAAGGTTGCACATAAGCCGCAGCAATTGGCTCTGGGCCAAGTGCACGCAGGCAAGTTATTGGATGAGAAGTACCCGCACCGACTTCCATGTCCAGTGGTTGGACAATGGTACAGCCTTGGCGCGCCCAATAATCCTGTAATGTCAGGATCAGCCCCTGAAAGGTCTTGGTATCAAACTTTTGCATGTTAGATCCGCACGCGATACATATGAATTTGAAAGGAAGCTGATCAGTATACCCTTTGACCTTAAGATATACAGCCCTGAATTCGCTCTTAATTTCGCCTTGAAATAAAAAAATCTCAATTTGGTTATTTTACTTGTATATCTATACAGTTAAGGTACCGTCAATGACCAACCTCTCATACCGAAAATAACGATTATGGAATTAACACGTATGGAATTAACACGCTGCCATTGGGTTACTTCTGACCCGGAATATCTGGCTTATCATGACAATGAATGGGGAAAGCCGCTAAAAGATAGCCAAAAGTTGTTTGAAATGATTTGTCTGGAAGGACAACAATCTGGGCTATCATGGCTGACTATTCTGAAAAAACGCGAAGGTTATCGTAAATGTTTTCATCAGTTTGATCCGGCAAAAATTGCCGTCATGGATGAAAATGATGTAGAACGACTGATGCTTGATCCCGCTATTATCCGTAACCGCGCCAAAATTAACGCTATTATCAACAATGCGCGAGCCTATCTTAAGATGCAGCAACAAGGAGAAGAATTCAGTACTTTTATCTGGCGTTTCGTCGATAATAAACCCATTATTAATCAATGGGAAACGATCACCGAGGTACCGGTAAAAACAGAGATTTCAGAAGCGTTATCGCAAGCGCTTAAAAAAAGGGGATTCAAATTCATCGGCAGCACCACTTGCTATGCATTTATGCAAGCTACTGGTTTGGTCAATGACCATACAATAAACTGTTTATGTAGAAAATAAATTCAGTGAATTACTATCGCACTTAAGATTAAAATGAATAATAAAGCTGGATGTTAACCAAACATTCAGTTCTTTATTTTAAATGCCAAATTAAACGCAATATTAAATAACTAATAGTCATAATTTTCCAGATTGCACCCCAATAGTGCGCGGAGTATGGTGTTATGTCTCTTATTCTTATTCCCAACAACACACCGACAACGAACGTGGCTATGATTTTTTCTCAATTTGGTAACAAATTCACACAAGATGCAGGCATCACCCGCCTGATGAATGACCTTAATCAAGGGTTGAGGACGCCCGGAGCAATTATGCTAGGCGGCGGCAACCCGGCGCACATTCCAGAAATGGATGACTATTTTCAGCAACTACTGACAGAGATGGTCGCCAACGGCCAACTCACTGACACGCTATGCAACTATGATGGGCCTCAAGGAAAGGATACATTGATTCAAGCATTAGCCGAGATGTTGCGTGAAAAATTGGGTTGGGAGATTGGTACACAAAATATTGCCCTGACCAATGGCAGCCAAAGTGCATTCTTCTATCTATTTAACCTGCTGGCTGGACGCGGAGAAGATGGTTCTGTCCGCAAAGTGCTGTTTCCACTGGCGCCGGAATATATTGGTTATTCTGACTCAGGGCTGGATGAAGGCTTATTTATTGCCAACAAACCCAATATTGAATTATTGCCAGAAGGCCAATTCAAATATCATGTTGATTTTGACCATCTAAATATTACCGAAGATATTGGCCTGATCTGTGTTTCTCGCCCAACCAACCCAACGGGTAACGTTATCACTGATGAAGAGTTACAACGGCTAGATTATCTGGCTCAACAACACCAGATTCCATTACTCATTGATAATGCTTACGGCGTGCCATTCCCAGGTATTATTTTTAGCGAAGCTACGCCATTGTGGAATCCCAATATTATTCTGTGCATGAGTTTATCCAAATTAGGGTTGCCGGGTTCACGCTGCGGAATCATTATCGCTAACGATAAAATCATCAATGCCGTCAGTAATATGAATGGCATCATCAGCCTTGCGCCGGGCGGTGTTGGCCCCGCAATGGCATTGGAAATGATCCGTCGCAATGACTTGCTTCGTTTGTCACAGGAAGTTATCCGCCCGTTCTATCAACAACGGGTTCAGGACGTGATTCAGATCATCCGTCGTTATCTGCCGGCAGAACTTTGCCTTATCCATAAACCAGAAGGCGCTATTTTTCTGTGGCTGTGGTTTAAAAATTTGCCGATAACCACAGAAATGCTTTATCACAGACTGAAAAAACGTGGTGTGTTAATGGTTCCAGGTCACTATTTCTTCCCCGGACTGGAACAAGATTGGCCGCATACTCATGAATGCATGCGTATGAATTATGTTCCTGATCCGGAAAGTATTGCCAAAGGGATTGCGATTCTGGCGGAAGAAATTAAATTAGCGCATCAGCAAGCCGCCTGAAATCAACATAATCAAATCAATAATGTAATCATCAATCGTAATAAATATAGTAAAAAAGCTCCTGCTCGGAAATGCAGGAGCTAAATGACAACGAGGACTTTACATAATTATTCTCAGAATTTGTAGAATGCTTTGTGCATAAGAAGAGAAAGAAACACTCCTTGCTTGCCTGCTCTCCTTAAGCAGCCTCTATTCAATCAGAAATTTCTAAATCCAATGCCCTGAATAGGCGGGTTTTTGTGCGTTTACTGGCAGTCAAAGTAAAAACGTACTTTTATACCCGTTATCTTTCAAGTTGCCTCTTTGTTGGCGATACTCACTCGCCATCGCGATGCATCTTGAAATCCATTGGGCATATACTTAAAAAATATTTAAGTTATAGACTATTCAGATCATTATGATGACTTACATTACTTTTTATTAATTAAAATGCAGAAAAAAATCCTGTTACATAAAAAATTCACGACTTTTTGATCTCAACACTATGGTCAACGTTGCGTGACGTGATTATAGTGATTGATGTCAAAACCCTTCATTAAGGGATTTGGATAAATTTGGGGAAATAAAGATCACCCAACAAACTTACTCAAGGGCGAACTATTTCAGCGGCTTAGCTATACGAGATCGATAGAACCGATGAAGAGTAATAAACTAATTCTATTTTGCGTCACATTAGGATGGCTGTTAATCAGCGGGTGTACCAGCATCATGACACATTCCGGGCCTAGCCGCGGTTATTATCCCGGCGCTAAAACTGACATTGAAATGTTAAAAGATCAAGATACAGGCTGGGTAATGAAACCACTACTCGCGATCGATCTGCCCTTTTCCGCGCTATTAGATACTCTGTTATTACCTTATGACTATATAAAATCTGACGAAGATCAATCAGCCAGTTCACCAAAAGAGCGAATTGAAAAAATAGAAAAAGCACAACATCAAACCAAAAACAATTAATTGATAATCCGTTCCGGTTTATTTATTGCCACCAGCAGCAAGTGAACTGGCGGCAAATATATTTATTTCAGTCCTGTTTCCACCAGGAAAATTTGCATATAGCCATCAACTTCACGCATAAAGGCAACATGATGGTTATCCGGTGAAATCACAACGGCATCCGCGGCAGGCGCTTTTTCTGTACGCTTTGTTAAACGCTGCATTTGACCATTGTTTACATCACACAGCATCACACTGTTATCGCAAATGAAAGCAACAAACCGCCCTCTGTTTTCCCAACTAAAAGCGGATTGAATATCACAATGGCTCTGAGTGACTTGACGAGGTTCACCACCATTTGGCGATATTATCCACAGTTGCACAATGCCATTGTCATCTTTCATCAGAAAACCAATCTGCTCACCATCCGGTGAAGCCCGCAACCAGTGGCGTGGATTATTCACCACCCCCGGCCAACGCTTATGATTGGTCAATGTCAGACGACGCTGCATGATATTAGCAGGCGGTGCAGGTAATGTCGTTTCCGTACCTTGCAATGGTTTTTCCCCTGCTATTGCATAATCAGCATCCTGTTCAGGTAGATCAACGATATAGACTTCTGGTACTTTTTCCCCTGTTGCAGAAATAGTATCGCCAATAAATGCCAACGCCCAACGCTGCCAATTTCCATCCGCTTTACGATATCCAGCTTGGCCGACCCAACACTCTTCATAAGCACGGTTAATCTCATCACTACCCGGCTGCGGCTGAAAAGCGGTACTACTGACGACAACAGAGAAATGGCTGCCATCATATTCACGGGGATGGTGTTTAGGTGGTTTAACTGATTTGAGGGGCACAGCAACAGCGATATTGCGTAAATCCCGCGCTGGATCAAGTTCATGCATAACATGGTCGTTATAAGTAAAACTCAAACGACTGCCATCCGGGCTGAATACATGAACGTGACTGCCTCCGCGCAATGCGCCCGGTGTATAAGGGGCAGTAATATCCATTGCATCCAGCGTAACCGCTTTTCCCGGTAAATCTTCACTGACAATTACCCCTCGCCGGTGATGAAAATCGTAATGCCATTGCTCATCTGGGAATTCAGGCCCGTGAATAAACGCATAGCGGACAGGTTCTGTCGGGCTGACTGTCACCACGCCAACATGAGCCCCCTCTTTAGCCTGATAGATAATTTCTGTTTTGCCGCTATGTACATGAATTTTTTCTATCGCTAAACCGGTAAAAGAAGCGCCATGAGGGCGAACATCATAAACTAACCACTGGCTGTCTGGCGTCCAGACATTAATATTGGTAAGCTGGTGGCTGCGATTATCAAACGTGATTTGCCGTTCCTGAAAGGCCATTTTATTATCCTTACATCAGGTTTTTTCGGATAAATAATATTAATCCGAAATGGATGGAACTAAAAAATTTCAGTCGAGACTTTACCACTTCGACATTACTCTTACCTTTTTACGTTATACGCATCGAATAACCTATGTTACTAAGTGTTCTTTATATCATTGGTATTACTGCCGAAGCGATGACCGGCGCTTTAGCTGCGGGCCGCCGTAAAATGGACATGTTCGGCGTGATTATTATTGCTTCGGTCACCGCCATTGGCGGCGGCTCCGTTCGGGATATACTTCTGGGGCACTACCCTCTAGGTTGGGTTAAACACCCTGAATATATCGTCACCGTCGCCTGTGCCGCTGTAATAACCACTTGGGTTGCCCCCATGATGAAGCATTTGCGCCGCTTGTTTCTGATTCTTGATGCCATTGGCTTGATTGTTTTCTCCATTCTCGGCGCACAGATTGCACTGGATATGAACTATAGCCCAATCATCGCCTCCATCGCGGCGGTTATCACCGGTGTTTTCGGTGGCGTGTTACGCGATATGCTGTGTAACACCATCCCGTTAGTTTTCCAGAAAGAGATTTATGCCGGTGTCTCTTTTGCCGCCGCCTGGCTATACATCGGATTACAACATACGCCATTACCGCAGGATGGCATTGTTCTGATTACCCTAATCGCAGGTTTGACAGCAAGATTGGTTGCTATTCGCTATCGCCTTGGATTACCTGTTTTTAATTATGAACATTCTGATCACTGAGCTATAGTTATACCTACGGGGTTAACCACAGCCCCGTTTTCCCGATCAAACCCCTTGATACCAGCCACTGACAGTTTCTCTGCAATTGCTTTAACCTGCGTGTCATTGACAAAATCAGACAACTTTTTCAATTGCCCGCTAGTGAATTGCTGTTTTAACTGTGATCCGGCTAATTTCTGCTCCAGTTGCCGCCAGTGATCAACATCGTCAGACAACTTATCCATATAAGGCACTCCAATCCCTTTCATCCAATAGGAAAAAGGCTGATTTTTTGCCTTGCTGAATTGTGAATAAATAGCCTGTGCTCGTTTATCTCCAATGCCCGGTAAGGCCGCAATTTGTTGAACTGACAGCGCCAACCAACCGGTCAAATCAGTGACCAGCTTCTGTTCGGTCAACATTGCCCAACTACCGCTACTGACACCTGTCATTTGCAAACTTTCACCAAGCCATTTCAGTCGCGCATTAAACTGTTGTTCACAGCCCGCCGTTAACGTCAGGCAACTCAGCGCATGATAACGCTGCTTATCTGGCGGCTGAATATTCTGACGCTCTTTAATCCGCCACACCACTTGAGCTAATTTCGGGATACCATGACCGGCCAGCGTGAGAGTCACCTGATCCCCCGGCAACACATCCAACTGTTGCCAACGACGGACTGAGCCAATATTGACTCGGCTGATTTGTCGGTCATCCAATTTCACCTTATCCAGCCCAAGCACAACTGAGATTTTGCCCGTTCTGCCAATAGTAAAACTCACTTCCCTGACTTGTGTTACCTGATGGCGTAAAGGGTGTTTCCATGCCACAGCCCAACTGTTAGATCCAGACCGCCACTGATTCCCTTTAGGTTCAATTTCCTGTTTCAGCACGATACCGTCTGTGGCAAAAGGCATGGGTTGTGCAAAATAGTGCATCCGCAGTTTCTGTACCTGTTCTGACTTCTCTATTTTATGGCTGTAGCGAAGCGCTAATGGAAAGCCCATATCTGCTAATTTCCGCAATTTACTTTCCATATCCATAGGGCCATCAGGCCAGCTCCAGATAAACAAACCAACTTGCTTTAATTCTGGCGAATATTCCTTGCGCATCATTAAACCCGCAACACGATTACGTGCGCCATCACTGCCAGAAGATTGCTGTATATGCCCATCCTTATGCAGAAAAAGCTCCCCTTGCAGTACCATATAAGGCGGTGCATTTTCTATCTCTTGGGGAATCTCGGCGATATATGGGCTTTTCGCTGTCCAATCTACACCTTCAGAGCCATTACCCCGGCTGATTAATGAAACTAATTTCCCTTGCTGGTAAACCAATGTTACCGCCACGCCATCAATCTTTGGCTGTAACCAGACAGGTAATCTGCCGTGTAACCATCGGTTAATTTCCTGTTCGTCTTTCAGTTTATTTAATCCAGTATGAGCAACCGGATGAACCCGCTTATTCTCGGGGAAAACTACTACAGGAAAATCTGAATGAGGTGCTTGTTTCAGACAGAGTTGCCAATGAATTAGCTCCGCCATTAATTGATCATAAACTTCATCATCGATCTCGCTAATCCCTTTCTGACGATAAAGTTGATCCCATCGAGCCAGCTGTTGCATCAAGCTTTTTGTTTCACGTTGCAATTTATCCTGCGACCATGCAGGACAATCTTTCTCTGTATTCAATGTCTCAGCCGCAACTATCGATGTACTGAAAACAATAAATAGAACCAATATCAATAAATTAAGCATCCGTTGCTCCCTGGCTATCCATGCATAACGGCAAAATAGAGGATAAAGAGAGGCTGTCCAAGACAGAAATAATAACTTTGCGAAGCGGTTCGAAGGAATAACTTTCTGAAATCCCAAGATAACGAACTTTTTTATATATTGCATAGCGTGGATATCATGGTGAAAACCTGATTCATTTAACTATTTATTGCATTGCAATTAATAATTAAATTCTAAGTCTTTCAAGAAGCAGGATACTTGATTGTTTTTCCGTCACCCATCATACTTATGCGCATACCTTTGCGCATAGGAGTAAACACCATGAATACCGTTACCTCTCCCCGTAACAACACCAAAAGAAGCACCAAAAGAAGCACCAACGTGTACCTGACGGCTTCACTGGTCGATAAAGCTCATAGTATGGACATGAATCTCTCAGCAACACTAGATATCCTTCTGGCTCAGGCTATAAAAGCTAAACAGGATGAGAGAGAGAAAGAAGATATGCAGGCTATGAACATATTCATGGCGAAAGCTGGAATGCTCACAGACGATGAATTTTTCGGGAGCCTGTAATGCCACAGCAATTTGATGTGTATCGTAATCCATCGGCCAAAACAAACAGGCTTTAGCCGTTTTACCTTATTATCCAGAATGATTATTTTGATGATTTAACAACAAGGATTATTGTCCCTCTGGCATCTAAAAATGACATTAGCCTCAACCAGAAAAGAATCACCCCTCAGGTGGTCATTAATAATAATAGTTATTATATATTTACACCGGCAATAACGTTTCTGGATGCAAAAAAAATCAACAAATCAGATTTTGTATGCAACGTAGCCTCATCCAGAAATGAAATTATCTCAGCCCTCGATGCCATCATAACGAACACCTGAACCCGCAAAGAGAAGAAAGATAACTAGAACCGTCAGACCCCTCCGTGCGGAGAATGTAAAAAATACCCGCTCAATCCGGGCAATTTTTCTCTGTATTCAATGTCTCAGCCGCAACTATCGATGTACTTAAAACAATAAATAGAATCAATATCAATAAATTAAGCATCCGCTGCTCCTTGGCTATCCATGCATAACGGCAAAATAGAGGATAAAGAGATGCTGTCCAAGGCAAAGATAATAATTTTGCGAAGCGGTTCGAAGGAATAACTGCCTGAAATCCCAAGGTAACGGACTTTTTTATATACTGCATAGAGCGGATATTATGGTGAAAAGCTGACTCATTTAACTATTTATCGCATTGCAATTAATAGTTAAATGCATATGCTACTGTGACTGCTCCCCGCCGTAAAAACGGCGAGGCTTCCCACTTCTCAGGCCGCCACCGTCTTTATGACGGATCTACGCTGGCCCTCAGCTTTCTACCTGCTGTCAGTGTGAAAGCAGCTAAGGCGATGCGGGAGAAAATTCGAAGATGGAAAACGCACCGATGGACACAGTTATCGATCAAGGAACTGGCTAATAGTCTCAACCCTGTTTTACGGGGTTGGATCAACTACTATGGCAAATTTTATAGATCGAAGCTTGCTCCGGTTTTGGATCAACTGAACTATGCTCTTGTGCGATGGGCAAAACGGAAATATAAACGGCTGGGTAGCGCTTCACGGGCAACGGCATGGCTAAAGCGTGTAGTCGCTCGGTGGCCTAGTCTATTCGCTCATTGGCCGATTACTCATGCTGGTATGACTGGACGATAGGAGCCGGATGAATCGAGAGATTCATGTCCGGTTGCGTGAGGGCCTGCGGGTGAGATCCCCTCGGGCTACTCGACTCGATGATCCCCACCCCTGCGTTCCTCATGAGGAAGTTAAAGCACGGTTTGCAGCCAAAAAAGCAGCCCTACTTAAGGGGATATAATAGAGTTGGAATGGAAGCCAATGGCTCTAGCTGATCGTGAGGCTATTACGATTTTTTTAATTTCTGAGCAGAAATGATTTCGTTACTGGCTGCACGCCTAAACCATTCAGGTAAATAACTGGCCAATTGCTTCACTCTGTCACGGTCCCGAGCCAACAATAGCTGCCTGCGCTTATTGCTATTATCAAAAATCCAGACCCTATCTGATATATTCATAGCCAGCGGTAGGTTAATTATAGAACGATCATAGCGCCTGAATATATCGACAACTGGCACATTATGCCCTCCCGCTCTTACACGAAGCGCCACTCGTGCGGCAGACAAACCCACATCATGAACACCGACGAAAATAAAGTTAACCTTGTAACCGGCACTAACAGCCAGCTCCATCAGCTTAATTTCTCCTTTACCCGTGAGAGTCGTCTCGACAGCAAATGAGCGGCATTCTTGGAGAAAAACCGCTCGTTGTTTGATAGCTAACCGACCCGCTTCCGCATTTTTCAGTGATGGATTATGCGGGCTGAGTTCTCGTGCTATATCATCGGGATTTACTACAGGAACCTTGCCAGTTAGATGACGTCGAACCAGTGTCGATTTGCCAGCTCCATTAGGTCCTGCAATAACCCATAGCTGAGGCCGATGCGTCACTCTTCCAAAACCTCAACTACCTCCTCGGTACCACTCATAAAACTAACCAGCTCCCTACGGCCGCCTGGATATTCCTTAATCACCATCCCTGCTGGAGTGTTAAACTCCGCATAATAAATTGGTTCACCAGAATTAAGGTGAGCACGCGCCTCTGAACCATCGTCATTTGCCAATTGAGCATCAAAGATAGCCATAAAAGCGCGCTCTTGCGCCGGTGACATTTCATCCAAATTTTGCAGTTCAAGCCTCATCGCTGTAACCCCTGTAATTTGCGCCACAAACTTATGACAAATAAAATTAACTAATGAATATAAAGGTAACAACTGTAGATAAATTACACACCATAGTATGCAGTGTAAATTCCATTCCCACCCAGGACAACTCTTTTCTGATACATCCATGTGACTACATCAATAAATTAAGCATCCGCTGCTCCTTGGCTATCCATGCATAACGGCACAATAGAGGATAAAGAGATACTGTCCAAGGCAGAAATAATAACTTTGCGAAGCGGTTCGAAGGAATAACTGCCTGAAATCCCAAGGTAATGGACTTTTTTATATACTGCATAGAGCGGATATTATGGTGAAAAGCTGATGCATTTAATATTTAGTTCAGGGTTGCCATAACAACTCCCACCCCTGTGGTTTTCATCGAAAACAGAGGTTTGGCAACTCACAAGCTTATCATATAAGATAAGCTTTAGGACAATATTGAATATGAACTGGAACGTTGAACTCTATGATGGTGTCGAGGATGCGATCCTCAATATGCCACCCAGAATTCAAGCTCGTATGCTGAAACTACTTGAACTCATTGAAGAATATGGCGCTAATCTTGGAGAGCCACACACTAAGTCAATGGGAAAAGGTCTATTCGAGATTCGAGCCAAAGCGCAAGAAGGTATTGGACGCAGATTGTTTTGTTACCTACAAGGCCCAAATATCATTGTCCTTCATGCATTTATTAAGAAAAACCAGAAGATATCTAAAAAGGATCTTGATCTCGCTTATAAACGAATGAAAGAGGTTACAAAATGAGTAGTTTAAAGTCGCTAAAATCCAAAGCATTATCTAACCCAGATGTAAAAGCTGAGTATGATGCGCTAAAACCAGAATTCGAGCTAATTAATACTCTATTACGCATGCGGCATGCTGCTGGTTTAACGCAAAACCAAGTTGCCCAGCGTATGGGAACGAAAGAAGCGAATATTTCCAGGCTTGAAAAAGGAAATGGAAACCCAACACTTAAGACATTATTGAACTACGCCAAAGCTTGCAATTGTGAACTACATTTTGGCTTCAAAACAACTTAATCCAAACGATATAGAAAAGCATCTTCGGGTGTTTTTCATATTTGTTTTCTTTTGTAACAACCAAATACATCCGCATCTTTCAACGATAGATTATGCAGAGTGAATCCTCTTTCTATATCATCGGGATTTACTACAGAAAGTTTACCGGTTAAATAATGTCGAACCAGTGTCGATTTGCCAGCTCCATTAGGTCCTGCAATAACCCATAGCTGAGGCCGATGCGTCACTCTTCCAAAACCTCAACTGGCACCACTCATAAAAGTGACTGCTCCCCGCCGTAAAAAACGGCGAGGCTTCCCACTTCTCAGCCCGCCACCGTCTTTATGACGGATTTACGCTGGCCTCCGTGGGCAGAAACGACGAGCCCCGCCGCTGCGGCTTTGTATTCCAGTTTCTTGATGAAGCCATGCCAGCCCGCATCCCCGATAGCGCGGGCAAGATGGTGATTCTTCATCATGTTAGCCGATCTCAGCGTCTCAACAATGACCGCTTGGTTTTCGTCAACCATTGTTCGAGAGAGTTTGTAAGTATGCTTTTTGATGTGCAGCGCCTTGTTGTACGCAAAACGGACCGCACCGGACTGGCCGTTAAGATACTCGGCCTGTTCGGGTGTGGGGTAAATACGGACTTTGGTCGCTCTTAACATATTCAGCGCTCATTGATTAAAGTGCATTCATTTTAGCCTGTTTTACCGGCAGATATCCATTCAATCAGGAGACGTCGCAATAGCCAGACCTTTTGCTAAATTTTGCAGTTCAAGTCTCATCACTGTACCCCCCTGTAATTTGCACCACAAACTTATGACAGAATAAAACTAACTTAATGATATTAAAGCAATAACTATTTGATAAATTAAGCATCCGTCGCTCCCAAGCTATCCATGTAATAACGGCAAAATAGAGGATAAAGAAAGACTGTCCAAGGCAAAGATAATAATTTTGCGAAGCGGTTCGAAGAATAACTTCCTGAAACCCCAAGGCAACGGACTTTTTTATATACTGCACAAAACAGATAATGTATGGTGAAAACTTGTCTCATTTAACTATTTATTGCATTGCAATTAATAATTAAATACATATGCTACTCTAAGTACTTGCATATACATAACTCAGGAGAACATTTATGGTCACAGAAACAATCGATCATCCCACACTAAATCGTCTGGTTGAAGCTGGCGCTGTTAACTCGGTACATGTGGTAGGTCATAACGACGGATGGGCTCTGATGGTGAAATATGGCACAGTGGAGCGTCCTCTGGTTGCCCAGCGCAGCCGTCAAGTACGCCTGTTCAAACGGCTGGAAACCCTTGTCACCTATCTTAAAGACGTAGGCATCGCACAGTTCAATGTAGATGCAGCCAATTATCATCTGGACACACCAACGAAAACTGCCCGCCCAGACCGTGCAGAAGCTCTAAAACGGACACATAAGGCTGCTGCTTATGATGCATGGTTCCGTAAGCAAGTTCAGGCCGCTATCGATGATCCCCACCCCAGCGTTCCCCATGAGGAAGTTAAAGCGCGGTTTGCAGCCAAAAAAGCGGCCCTACGTAAGGAGATATAATGGAGTTGAAATGGAAGCCAATGGCTCTGGCTGATCGTGAGGCTATTATGGAGTATATCGCGCTGGATAATCCGCTAGCTGCAATTGAACTAGATAATGGATTTGAATTGACGGCAGAAACTGCCTGCCAACATCCCAATATGTATAAACCCGGTAGGGTAAAAGGGACACGGGAGGCTGTCGTTCATCCCCATTACGTTATTATCTACCAAGTGCAGGGAAACCTTTTACAGATACTCAGAGTGTTACATACTGCCCAGCAATGGCCTTAGTTATTTACGACGATAGAATTTTTCTTACGTTATTTCTAATACATTCATCTAGCTACGAATTAGTGATCGAACAATCATGGTGCCTGAATATATCATTATGTAAAAAATACTTGTTCAATCAGGGTAACTTTTCCCTGCATCCAATGTCTCAGCCGCAACTATCGGTGTACTGAAAATAATGAACAGGATTAATATCAACAAATTAAGCATCCGTTGCTCCCTGGCTATCCATGCATAACAGCAAAATAGAGGATAAAGAGAGGCTGTCCAAGGCAGAAATAATAACTTTGCGAAGCGGTTCGAAAAAATAAGCTCTTGAAATCCTAAGGTAATAAACTTTTTCATATACTGTACAGAGCAGATATTATGATGAAAATCTGATGCATTAACTGGAATCCGAGCAACCGATCGTTAAGCCCTTAGAATTAGATATTAAGGCTCACGGCGAATATAATTAGTTAATCCATTAAGTGAACCATTAACCAAATGCCTGAGACAAATATAGTGACTCAGCCTATCGAGTATTCATTTGAAATCTTAGTGCGCTCTTCCTCTGTTATCACCAATATCAACTTCCAAATAAATATCAACATGAAATAACTCCCCCAAACAGTTTAGAAAACAAATAGTAAAAACCTCAAAATAACCGGCAATTTCATAAACAAAGTAGAACGAATATTACGGCAACCACTCTGGTAATTTTTACTCTTTTTTTTACAATTAATACTTAGTAAAGTAAGTTACATATTCATGTATTAATCAATAGCCATAAAGATGTACCTTTCCTCTAAATTCTGTCGTTCAAGCCTCATAATTTTAACCTTCATCACTTATCGATAAAAAATAATCCAAAACCAACTACCAAAAAATCAATTTAGTATTAACCTATAGTTATCAGCCGATAACCTCTCTCTATTATCTTACTCATCAAAGAATGGCTAGTATTAAATCAGCTTAACCCACAAAGGATAGGTTTTATGGCATAGATTCCCTTGTGGGTAATGCAGGTAAAAAGGTCAATCCGATATCACCATCATTAGGAGAATAATATGAATCAAAATAACGATCCCTCACCAAACATGGATACTGGCGGTAATCCTACAAAACAATATTGGCAACCAAACAGGAGTAGTCACGCTGATGATAATATGCCTATCGCTTCTACCAGAGGGGCAACCGCCATGTTATTGCCAAATGGCAGAGTGATAGCTTGGGGAAATGACCCCAGTAGTCAGATCCCACCCGACATTGCCCAATTACGGGATATCGTTAGCCTAAGTGCAACAGATGATGCTTTCGCGGCTCTACGGAAAAACTGGAGCGTGGTCGCTTGGGGAAACAACAACGAAGGTAACGGTGGTCAACTCCCGCCAGAAATTGCCCAATTACAAGATATCGTCAGTCTGTACACAACATCGAAGGCTTTCGCGGCCCTACGGGCAGATCGCAGTGTCGTCGTCTGGGGAGGTAGTGACATCAAAACCCCACCCGAAATTGCCGCATTGCAAGATATTGTCAGTATCAGCACAACAGAAACCGCATTTGCCGCCCTACGGGTAAACGGCAGCGTCGTTGCCTGGGGACATGGCAATTATCAAGGCAATCAAGTCCCACTCGGGATAGCTCGGTTACAAGATATCGTTAGCCTAAATGCATCAAGAAACTCATTTACCGTACTGCGGGCCGATGGTCAGAGAGTTGGCTGGGGTTCGGCTAATGATAATAAATTACATTACGAATACGACTATTAATTAATCCATTAAGCAGAGGTTTTACGGTACAGATTCCCTGCGGGTAAGGTCAATCCGATATAACCTTATTAGGAGAATAATATGAACCCAGATAACGAGTTCTCACCAAACAAACTATACCAGCAATCTGGAGATGGGATATGTAGTCACTTTGACAACAAATCCTCCATCGCCTCAACTTACACTGCGAGCGCCATGCTATTAACAAACGGCAGAATAGTCGCTTGGGGAGAGGAGAGCTGTGGAGGCGCTATACCGCCAGAAATTGCCCAATTACAGGATATCGTCAGCCTGAGATCAACAGGTTACGCATTTGCAGCCCTGCGGGCAGACCGTAGCGTGGTTGCTTGGGGAGATGATCAGTATGGCGGCAATTTACCACCAGAAATTGCTAAATTACATGATATTGTCAGCCTGAGTTCAACAAATTGCGCATTCGCAGCCTTACGGGCAAACGGTAGTGTAGTCGCTTGGGGAGATCATACAGGTCACGCATATGGCGGCAAATTACCAGCAGAAATCGCTGAATTAAAGGACATTATAAGCATAAGTTCAATACATAGCATTTCGGATAGTGTCTGTGCAGCCTGGTGGCCAGACCGTGATCAATTCAATTGCGGAGATTACGACAGCCATGGCAGCAGTGGCGGGTACAAGACCATTTCAACATATAACTTCACAAATGATACCTTTACCGCCCTTAGGGCAAACGGTAGGGTGGTCGCTTGGGGAAAAGTCCCTGTTCCGTCAGATATTGGCAAGCTAGAGGATATTATCAGTCTCAGTTCAATAAATAATATTTTTATCGCCCGGCGAGCAGACCTCAGCGTAGTCACCTGGCCCGGGTATCCCATACCTCCTGAAATTGCAAATTGGCAGGATATTATCCACCTGGATGTAACAATCTATGCTGTAGCCGCCCTGCGGGCAAACGGTAGCGTGGTCGCTTGGGGGCATCAAAACTATGGCGGCCAAGTCCCACCAGAAATTGCCGCATTACGGGATATTGTCAGCTTAAGTGCAACAAATGGCGCTTTCGCCGCTTTGCGTACCGATCGCAGTGTCGTCGCCTGGGGGGACCCGGGCTCTGGTGGTCAGGTTCCACCTGCAATTGCCATAATTAAAAGATATCGTCAGCCTATATTCATCAAGGAACACATTTATAGCTCTACGGGCAGACCGCAGTGTGGTCTCCTGGGGTACTATCAGTGTCCCACCCGAGATTGCTAAATTAAAGGATATCGTCAGCTTGAAAACTACTGATCTTGATGATTCCGCGAATCGAGGTAATTATGCTTTCGCGGCTCTACGGGCAAACGGCAGCGTGGTCTCTTGGGGATTCACAGAGCTTAATATCCAGATACCACCTGGAATAGCCCAACTACAAGATATCATCAGCCTAAGTTCATCAAGCAGCGCATTCGCCGTCTTACGGGCGAATGGCCAAAGATTAGCCTGGGATCTTTTGGATAGGGGGAATAATATAGTGCATAGCGAATATGATGATTAGCCGATTGGTATTATGAATGACTAAAAAACAATAAAACCAAGGCTGAGCCACAATACCTCGGTTCAGCCTATCGCTTATTCCATTTTAAAGATCATCTCACCCACCCGCTGTTATTAGCAAAATCAGCTTGCAAGTAAAGATTAAAAAAAATAACTTTACGAAACAGTTCGAAAAATAAATATCAAAAACCCAAAATAACTGATTTTTTATGAACCACACAAAAATATAATTACGACGAAAACTTAGCAACGCCTTATTTACCGACTTACAATAAATTATTAATAAATTAAGTTACTCGTACAGGTAATAAATTAATAGTCATAAGACACATATCCCCGACAAATTCTCACGCCTAAATCTCATTATTGTCATTTACCTGTAAAAATAATCTTAAAAACCATCACTCACAATCGGATTTAGCGTTAACCTATAGTTATCAAATAATAAATTTTCACTATCACATTCTGTTAATTTTTTGCTTTTTCTATTATCTTTTTTTTAAAGAGTTGCTAAACTTATTTATGTTTTATTAGTCGCAATAGAAAATCAGCTTAACCCAAACAGAATCTAGAATTTATTAACAAACTCCCTGTGGGTAAGGTCAATCCAATACCACCTTAAATTTAGGAGGGTAATATGCATCAAGATGATTTCTCCTCAAACATAAGTTCCAGCAATACCCTTATATGAATGCAATCTGTAATAATGGCCTGCACGGGTAATCCGATGCAGAAAATAATCCTTTAAAGAAGGAGGCCCCTTAAAAGGCCAATGTAATCTGGCCGGGACAGGGTTATCACAGAGAATGAAAATTTTTAATATGCCAACCGGGGAACAATCCCCGCCAGAGTATCCGATGAATACTGAAAAAACGTTCATCAATAGAGTGAAGCAGAATGTTAGCCGAAATCGCCGGTGGTCGGCATGGGTAATGTGCGTATCTATAGGGGCGCTTTTTTTCACCTCGGTATTGGCTGCTACTGAATACCCCAGTAAACCAACACCAGACCTAAGGTACCCCGCGACTCCCCCCTGGGACGCAGAATACACATTCAAATCTCTCGGGCAGCCAATAATCAATGGGAAAGACAACAAGGTCTCCATCACCTCCACTTACACCGCAACCGCCATGTTATTAACCAATGGCAGAATAGTCGCTTGGGGAGATGAGAGCGGCGGTGGCTCTATACCGCCAGAAATTGCCAAATTACAGGATATTGTCAGCCTGAGTTCAACAAATTATGCTTTCGCAGCCCTGCGGGCAGACCGTAGCGTGGTCGCTTGGGGAGATGAGAAGTATGGCGGCTCTATACCGCCAGAAATTGCCAAATTACAGGATATTGTCAGCCTAAGTTCAACAAATTATGCTTTCGCTGCCCTACGGGCAGACGGTAGTGTAGTCGCTTGGGGAGATCAGAACTATGGCGGCAAATTACCAGCAGAAATTGCTGAATTAAAGGACATTATAAGCATAAGTTCAATACATAACATTTCGGATAGTGTCTGTGCAGCCTGGCGGCCAGACCGTAATCAAGCCTATTGCGGAGATGACAACCGTGGCAAGTACAAAGTAGTTGCACAATATAGCTTTACAAATGATACCTTTACCGCCCTTAGGGCAAACGGCAAGGTGGTCGCTTGGGGAAGAGTCCCTGTTCCGTCAGACATTAAAAAATTAGAGGATATTATCAGTCTCAGTTCAATAAATAACATTTTCATCGCCCGACGAGCAGACCTCAGCGTAGTCACCTGGCCCGGGTATCCCATACCTCCTGAAATTGCAAAATGGCAGGATATTATCCACCTAGATGTAACAACCTATGCTGTAGCCGCCCTGCGGGCAAACCGTAGCGTGGTCGCTTGGGGGCATCAAAACTATGGCGGCCAAGTCCCACCAGAAATTGCCGCATTACGGGATATTGTCAGCTTAAGTGCAACAAATGGTGCTTTCGCCGCTTTGCGTACCGATCGCAGTGTCGTCGCCTGGGGGGACCCGGGCTCTGGTGGTCAGGTTCCACCCGAAATTGCCGTATTAAAAGATATCGTCAGCCTATACTCATCAAGGAACACATTTATAGCTCTACGGGCAGACCGCAGTGTGGTCTCCTGGGGTCTTATTAGTGTCCCACCCGAGATTGCCAAATTAAAGGATATCGTCAGCTTGAAAACTACTGATATTGATGATTCCGTGAATCGAGGTAATTACGCTTTCGTGGCTCTACGGGCAAACGGCAGCGTGGTCGCTTGGGGGTTCAAAGAACTTAATATCCAGATACCACCTGGAATAGCCCAACTACAAGATATCATCAGCCTAAGTACATCAAGCAGCGCATTCGCCGTCTTACGGGCGAATGGCCAAAGATTAGCCTGGGATCTTTTGGATATGGGGGACAATATAGTGCATAGCGAATATGATGATTAACCCCTTGTTATTATGAATGACTAAAAAACACGAAAACCAAGGCTGAACCACAATACCTCGGTTCAGCCTATCGTTTATTCCATTTGAAATATCAACTCATTCGCCCGCTGTTATTACCAATATCAACTGACAAATAAAGTTCAAAAGACAATAACTTTACGAAATAGTTTGAAAAATAAACATCAAAGAACCCCAAATAACTGATTTTTTATAAACCACACAAAAATATAATTACGACAAAAACTTAACAACGCCTTATTTTACGACTTACAATAAATCATTAGTAAATTAAGTTACTCGTATACGTAATAAATAATAGTCATAAGACGCATATCCCCGACAAATTCTCCCGCCTAAATCTCATTATCGTCATTTACCTGTAGAAAATAATCTTAAAAACCATCACTCACAATCGGATTTAGCGTTAACCTACAGTTATCATATTCTTTTAATCTTTTTATATTTCTATTATCTTTTTCTTAAAGAGTTGCTAAACTTATTTATGTCTTGTTAGTCGCAATAGAAAATCAGCGTAATCTGCAAGGGATTCAGTTTTGCGGTATAGCTCCCCTGTGGGTAAAAAAGGTCAATCCAATACAACCTTAAATTTAGGAGCACAATATGAATCAAGACGATTTCTCCTCAAACATAAGTTCCAGCAATACTCTTATATAAATGCAATCTGTAATAACGGCCTGCGCGGGTAACCCGATGCAGAAAATAATCATTTAAATTAAGGAGCACCCTTAAAAGGCCAAGGCAATCTGGCCGGGACAGGGTTATCACAGAGAATGAAAATTTTTAACATGGCAATCGGGGAACAATCCCCATCAGAATATCCGATGAATACTGAAAAAACGTTCATCAACAGAGTAAAGCAGAATATTGGTCGAAATCGCCGGTGGTCGGCATGGGTGATGGGCGTGTCTATAGGAGCGCTTTTTTCCACCTCAGTATTGGCCGCGACTAAATGCCCCAGTAAACAACCAATACCAGACCCAGTATACCCTGCTGGCCCGCCCTGGGACGCAGAATCCATATTCAGAGCCCTCGGGCAGCCAATCATCAATGGGAAAGACAACAAAGGTAAGCCGGTTCATTACCCAACAAGAGCAAGGGGGTACACTAACTTACCGAATGTCTTTCCGCCAGTAGTCAATCATGAGTTTCCAACACCGACCGGAGATTTAAAGTTAAAAGAGGGCCTGTTTTGGGTTAGAGCACCAAACGGAATCTTCAAGGTTCCACATGTGGTCACAGGTAAATATACCTGTAAGATGACTGCCAAACGTAAAGATGGATCGACCGGGAAAGCCACAGCAACCCTTGAGGCGGATGCTGTCGTTACAAATCAGATCATCCACAGGTTCCAGGGAGACAAAAACGTTCTGGAATCTAGCGTGACAGACCTGTTTTACACAGCGGCCTGCAAAGGGACTGGATTTTCATGGGAGCGTAAACCCGAAGAGAAATTTGAATGGGAAAGTGATTGGGACAACCCAGCACTGTTAATTAGAATGCAAGACCTGTGCAATTGGATTCATGATGTTGCTTTCTGGACGCCACCAGACGACAATCCGAATGATCGGTTTAAAGACCCGGCCGTCATGAGACCTACTAGTACGGATAGCAGCAATAAATAAAAATCGTCAACAAAACAGCCGGGGAGCAATCCCCGGTTGAGCACGCAATAGTTTGTTACTAAAACCAAGGCTGAGCCATAACACTCGGCTCTGCCCATCGCTTATTCCATTTAAAATATCATCCCACCCGCCCACTGTTATTAGCAAAATCAACTGCCAAATAAAGATTAAAAAAACAATAACTTTACGCAACCGTTTTAAAAATAAATATTAAAAACCCCAAAACAACTGATATTTTACAAATCATATAGAACATAAATTACGAAAACAACTTAGCAACACCTTATTTCCAGCCCGGCAATAGGTTATTAGTTAATTAAGTTACTCGTTCACGTAATAATAGTCATAAAGATGTATATCCCGATTAAATTCTTCTATTTAAATCTCATTATTATCACTCTTATCATTTATTTGTGAAAAACAATCTTAGCAACCATCATTAACAATCCACTTTAGCGATAAACTATAGTTATCGGTTGATAACTTTTCGTTATCACATTTTTCTAATCTTTTGCTTTTTCTATTATCTTTTTTTTAAAGAGTTGCTAAACTTATTTATGTCTTGTTAGTCGCAATAGAAAATCAGCGTAATCCGCAAGGGGTTTAGTTTTACGGTACAGGCTCCCCTGTGGGTAAAAAAGCCAATCCAATACAACCTTAAATTTAGGAGGGTAATATGAATCCAGACGATTTCTCTTCAAACATAAGTTCCAGCAATACCCCTATATGAATGCAATCTGTAATAACGGCCTGCACGGGTAACCCGATGCAGAAAATAATCATTTAAAGAAGGAGTGCCCTTAAAAGGCCAATGCAATCTGGCCGGGACAGGGTTATCACAGAGAATGAAAATTTTTAATATGCCAATCGGGGAACAATCCCCGTCAGAATATCCGATGAATACTGAAAATACGTTCATCAACAGCGTCAAGCAGAATGTTGGCCGAAATAAACGATGGCCGGTATGGGTAATGTGCGTGTCTATCGGGGCGCTTTTTTCTACCTCGGTATTAGCCGCGCCTGAATGCCCCAGCAAACAACCAACACCAGACCCAATATACCCTGCCACTCCTGCCTGGATACCAGAATACATATTCAAATCTCTCGGGCAACCAATCATCAATGGGAAAGACAACCAAGGTAAACCGGTTCATTACCCAGCAAGGGGGTCCACTAACTTACCGAATGTCTTTCCGCCAGTAATCGATCATGAGTTTCCAACGCCGACCGGAGATTTGATGTTAAAAGACGGTATGTTTTGGGTTAGAGCGCAAAACAGAATCTTCAAGGTTCCGCATGTGATCACAGGTAAGTATTACTGTAAGATGACTGCCAAGCGTAAAGATGGCGCGCCCGGCAAAGCCACAGTAGACCTTTATACGGATGCTGCCGTTGTAAATCATAAGATCCACTGGTTCCAAGGGGACCAAAATGTTATGGAATCCAGCATAACAGATCTGGTTTACACAGCTGCCTGCCGTGGGGCTGGATTTTCATGGGAACGTAAACCCGACGAGAAATTTGAGTGGGAAAGTGAGTGGGCAAACGGGGTGCCGTCAATTGAGATGCAAGACAACTGCCATTGGATTCATAATGTCGCTTTCTGGACGCCACCAGACGATAATCCAAATGATAAGTTTAAAGACCCGGCAGTCATGAGGCCGACTAGTGCGGAAAGTGCTAACTCGAAAAAGCCAGTCTCCCAAGATAACCCAGATAATCCCCCCTGGAAGAGAAAAGCGGATAGCAATAATCAATAAAGATCATTAATAGCACAGCCGGGGAGCAATCCCCGGTTGAATATCCAATCAATACAGATAATAGACCGAGTTATAATTCATCTTATTTGCTATTAATCTGAAATATCAGAATATTTAATTCCAGTTATTATACTAATTTTCTTGAGGGCGTTCAGAATTCTGTGTCACGTTAATTTAGCGGTTACAACGTTATCACATTATCCAAACGCC
>NZ_JFGV01000038.1:0-50954 GCF_000612035.1 Photorhabdus aegyptia
AACTATGTGACCGGGGTGAGCGAGTGCAGCCAACAAAGAGGCAACTTGAAAGATAACGGGTATATGAATATTGCTATCAAGGAGCCTGGTTAATGCTGGATATGATTATACAGTGGTATCGCCGTCGGTTTACTGATCCGCAAGTTATTGCGTTATTTGTCATCCTTTTAGCAGGGTTTTGCATTATTTATTTCTTACATGGCATTTTGGCGCCTTTGCTGGTAGCGATTGTTCTTGCCTACTTGCTGGAATGGCCAACGGCTAAACTTGAAAGATTGGGATGTTCGCGCACAGTGGCTGTTTGTATTGTGCTGATTATTTTTTCCGGTATTAGTTTGTTGGTTATCTTTATTGTAGCGCCAACCGCATGGCAGCAGGGGATTAATCTGTTGTCAGATATACCCAATATGCTTAATCGGTTTAATGAATATGCCCAAACATTACCGGCCCGTTATCCGGTTTTGGTTGATGCTGGCATCATTGATGTGATGGCTGAAAATCTGCGTAGTAAGATTTCAACTGCCGGGGAATCTGTGGTGAAGTTTTCGGTGGCTTCATTGATTGGTTTATTAACGCTGGCTATCTATCTGATTCTGGTGCCGTTGATGGCCTTTTTCTTGTTAAAAGATAAAACCCAGATGCTGCAAGCATTGCAACGGGTCCTGCCGCGTAACCGCATTTTGGCCGGGCAGGTATGGCGCGAGGTGAATCAACAAATTACTAACTATATTCGGGGTAAAGTCACCGAGATGGCGATCGTCGGTATTTGTACCTACGCGGTGTTTGCATTTCTTGGATTGGATTATTCATTGTTGCTTTCTGTTTTGGTCGGGCTATCAGTGTTAATTCCCTATGTGGGGGCGCTTATTGTCACGATTCCTGTTGTATTGGTCGCGCTATTTCAATGGGGAGTCGGGACAGATTTCTGGACCTTGATTATTGCTTATTTGGTCGTTCAGGGGCTGGATGGTAATTTGCTGGTGCCGATTTTATTCTCCGAAGCGGTGAACTTGCACCCTTTGGTAATCATTCTTTCTGTGATTACTTTTGGTGGTTTGTGGGGATTTTGGGGCGTATTTTTTGCTATTCCGCTGGCGACGCTGATTAAGGCGGTGATCCATGCATGGCCGGAAGAGATAGTTATAACAGAAGACGATGAAATAAAAGAGTAAATCTATTTTTAATGATACTGGTACCCGTATTAGAAGAAGCACGGGATGGGGATATCCCTCCCGTACTTGCCTTTGGCATCTTGAGCTGTTAAATGAGCGTGATTAAATTTTGAAGCATTTTCTATTTAAGGATGCTGTTTCAGATAATCCACCACGACTTGGTGGTGATCACTGGTCTTAAATTTATCAAAAACGTGCTCAATATTGCCGTTGGTATCGATCAGGAAACTGATACGGTGCATACCGTCATAGGTTTTTCCCATAAATTGTTTCTCGCCCCAGACACCAAACTGTTCAGCAACTTGATGATCCTCATCGGACAACAATGTGAAGTTCAGCATTTCTTTCTCCACAAAGCGTGACAATTTACTTGGGGTGTCTGTGCTGATGCCTAGCACTTCAACACCCGATGCCTTTAATGTATCCATTTCATCGCGCAGACCACAAGCTTGTACAGTACAACCAGGAGTCATTGCTTTAGGGTAAAAATAGACTAAAACACGCTGACCTTCGAAATCAGATAAATTGATTGTTTCTCCATCTTGGTCAGGAAGGCTGAACTGAGGGGCCTTATCACCGGCTTTCAGTGGGTTCATCCCGTATTCTCCGTTTAATCTTTCAACTAAAGTGGTTCAAGAATACTAATACTGCCTTGTGCATTTAGATCTGTACATAGCTTATTAAACGCCTGCTTAATAATTATGCCGTCATCCTCTAATAGACTATGGGCAGTAATCTGGATCTGCAACCGAGCAGGGATATTGCTTTCCGGTGGATGTGTTTTTGATACCAGTTCAGCAATATTAAAATCTTGTGTGGTAAATAGATTGGTAAACTGCTCGACAATGCCGGGTGAATCATCAACATCGACCTTAACGGAAACCGTGGAAGGAAATGTTGTATGGGCATCGCACTTTGTGCGTTTCATGACGATAAGAAGATCGAGCTCGGCTCCTTTCTGTGGCAGTGAAGATTCAATCATTGTGATAGCGTTCCAGCTACCGGAAAGCAGCATAATGAAGGTGAATTCCTCACCAAACATGGCTAAGCGGCTATCTTCAATGTTACAACCACACTCACTCACAAGACGAGTAATGGTGTTGACGATACCAGGACGGTCAGCGCCTAAAGCGGTTATAACGAGAAAATGTTGTTGTGATTGTGGCAAAGTCACTTTTCCTTCTCTGCTATGGTTTCGTTAAGGTAAACATAAAAAGGCTATACTGCCAAGGCCAATTGCACCAAAGTTGTTCTATTGTGTTCCCATATTGTGTTCCCATATTGTGTTCCCATTCACTGACATTGAATTTCAACAAATTACTTTGATTATCACTTCTTTTTAATGGGGGTTATCTGGTATTAACAAAATTCATTGAAATTCCGTGTTAAATAGTTTCCTTCTGGATGACTAAAAAGTACCATTGAGTTCTTGTTTGTATAGGGGGTAATGTAATGTCTAGCGGGAGATTTGAATTTACAGGTAGCATTGTTGCGCTGGTAACACCAATGGATGCAAATGGTCAGGTTGATAAGGTCAGTTTGAAAAAGTTAATCGATTACCATGTTGCTAGTGGGACATCAGCGATAGTCTCGGTCGGGACAACCGGAGAATCAGCCACATTGAGTCATGATGAGCACGGTGGTGTTGTTTTGACAACCGTAGAATTGGCGGATGGGCGTATTCCGGTTATTGCCGGAACAGGTGCAAATGCGACTGCTGAGGCAATATCCCTAACGAAACGTTTTGAAAACAGTGGTGTTGTTGGTTGCCTAACGGTAACGCCTTATTATAATAAGCCGTCGCAAGAAGGTTTATATCAGCATTTTAAAACGATTGCTGAAAATACGGATTTACCACAAATTCTGTATAATGTGCCTTCTCGTACCGGGTGTGATCTGCTGCCGTCAACTGTAGCGCGTTTGGCGAAAATTAAAAATATTGTCGCAATTAAAGAAGCTACAGGGAACTTAAATCGTGTCAGTCAAATCCAAGAATTGGTTAATGATGATAGTTTCATCTTATTGAGTGGTGATGATGCAAGTGGGTTGGATTTTATCCAACTTGGTGGTAAGGGGGTTATTTCTGTTACTGCAAACATTGCAGCGCCTGATGTTGCTAAGTTTTGTGAATTGGCATTAAACGGCCAGTTTGCAGAGGCGCGTAAGGTGAATAATCGCCTGATGGATTTACATCGTCAGCTATTTGTTGAACCTAATCCGATTCCAGTTAAATGGGGATGTTACAAATTGGGTTTGATTGCTGATGACACCGTGCGTTTGCCGATGACGCCATTGACAGATGCAGGAAAAGTCTCAGTTGAAAAAGCCTTGAAAACGGCCGGATTACTGTAAAATTTAGGGAATTTTAATGGCAATATTGTTGCAAAAATCGAAGGTGATAAAGGTTGCTGGTATGTCACTTGTCGTGTTACTGGCCGCCTGTTCTAATGACCAGAGCTATAAACGCCAAGTCAATGATGATGACACATATCTTGAAACACCTCCCCTGAAGGCGTTGAAAGTTCCTGCGGGTATGGCATTGCCATTGCAGAATGGTGAATATGATATTCCAGCAATAGCCTCTAAAGGGCAGGTTGGGAAAGCGCTTGATATTCGCCCGCCATCTCAAGCATTGGCCCTGTTGAGTGGTTCCCGTACTGAAAACAGTGCCAAGAGCAGTAAGTTGCTACTTGAAGACACGCCTGAGAATAGCCATTTGTGGTCACAGATTAACAATGTTTTGTTGAAAAAAGGTTATCAAGTTAGCCAACGCGATGATGCTAGCCAGACATTGACAACTGATTGGATCGATTGGCCGCGTGCAGATGAAAATGTTTCCTATCAGACTCGCCATCGTATTAGTGTTGCACGCCAGAGCTATCAAATTGAGTTATCCGTGACTAATGAAGGGCTGAGACAAGGTGATCAACAGGTCACTGATCCTATTGAAATCCAGCGTTATAACTCACTGATGCTCAATGAATTAATTGAAGGTGTAAACCAGCAGCGCGAACGCGTTAGCGATGATGCTGTGGCGCGTAGTCAAGGTCCATTGGATGTACAGAGTGGCGGTGATACTTCTGGATTACCTCAGATAATTGTTCGTGCGCCATATAATATTGTTTGGGATAGATTACCGGCAGCACTGGAAAAAATAGGCATGAAAGTGGGTAGCCGCAGCCGTTCAACAGGGGCTATCACTGTGACTTATAAAAGCCTCAGTTCATCTAGCTGGAAATCAATGGGTGTTAGTGAACCATCCATTAGTGAAAGTGATTACAAATTACAGGTTGGTGATTTGAATAACCGGAGCAGTTTACAGTTTATTAGTGATAAAGGTAAACCGTTGACCCAATCACAAAATGATGAATTAGTTGCAGCGTTGAAAGCCGCTTTTAGCCAGACAACGGGATTATAGGTTTAATAAAGGGGTGAAAAGCCCTCGGATTATTGACAAAGCGCTGGCTGTCTAGCTAGCGCTTTGATTTTATTGTAAATTTATATAAAAACGAGTTTGAAGTGCGATTAAGAAGAGCCTGGTGCAATTCTCACTGATGGTAATGGCAGGATAGGACGCCTCCACTATGCGCTGACAGAACTGAGAGCGGGTCAATTCATCCTCCTTGCTGTCAAGACAGAAAATGCTTTGCATGGAATCCATTGAAAAAATGCCTGCGTATGTATGCAGGCCAGCTTATTGACTTGGCGTTGTGTTAAGAATATTCCCTTCATGTAATTTCTTCCTGAAAGATTAGGAAATTCAAATTAATGTCGCTTACCACCGCTGATTACCATACTGCTAAGGTACTCGCGATATTTTGGCTTTGTAACTGCTTAGAAATGTAGAATCGATTAATTTTTTTATTAGCTTTACTTACCGGATGGCCTTTTGGGGTAAGTTTTTCGAAGGTCATCAGCTTGCTTTGGAACTGATTAGGGAAGGGGGAAAGTTTTTTAGCATGATGTTTGGCTGTTTTTTAGACTAACCAGATAACTATAGAAAAAATCAGCCCTTTGGACAGGATTTTATCGACAATCTGTTTTATTATTTATCTATGGTATTTATACAGTAGTAATATCTCTGGAGTATATAAGATGCAAAAAAAAGCTGAGTTGTATCGTGGAAAGGCAAAAACGGTGTACACCACGGATGATCCTGATTTGTTAGTGCTGGAGTTCCGTAATGATACATCAGCATTGGATGGCGAACGTATTGAACAGTTTGATCGTAAAGGGATGGTGAACAATAAATTTAACCATTTCATTATGAGCAAATTGGCAGAAGCAGGGATTCCGACACAAATGGAACGGCTGTTATCGGACACTGAGGTATTAGTTAAAAAGCTGGATATGGTGCCGGTTGAATGTGTTATTCGCAATCGGGCTGCGGGCTCATTAGTTAGACGCCTTGGTGTTGAAGAAGGTTTGGTATTGAATCCACCTCTGTTCGATCTGTTTCTGAAAAATGATGCTAAGCACGATCCAATGGTGAATGAGTCTTATTGTGAAACTTTTGGTTGGGTTAGCAAAGAACATCTGGCTGAAATGAAGGAATTGAGCTACAAGGCCAATGAAGTATTGAGCAAATTGTTTGATGATGCGGGTTTGATTTTGGTTGACTTCAAACTGGAATTTGGTTTGTTCAAAGGCCAGGTAGTTCTGGGGGATGAATTCTCTCCTGATGGTAGCCGTTTGTGGGACAAAGAGACTTTGAACAAAATGGATAAAGATCGCTTCCGCCAAAGCCTTGGTGGCCTGATTGAAGCGTATGAGGAAGTAGCGCGCCGTATCGGCGTTATTTTAGACTAATTGCGCAAACGATTACTTGGGCCGAAAGGCCCTTTTTATTGGCCTCTTATGGCCAAATCTCATCCGACTACTAAGTAGTTAATATGAATTAATCCAATTATAGAATAGACTAGCCCTTTGCAAGAGATAATTTGCTTAAACTTAGAACAATTTAAGGCATGTTAATATTGAATAGGAATTCATTTATATAATCGCTATATATTTTAAAATTACTATAATTCATTGTAATTATTGGTATTATTTATCCCATCTACGATTCTTCGTTTGGAATAAGTTACTTATTATTCATATTGGCGATATATTTTTCAATTAGTGCATTAAATAACCTAACAAAGGTATTGATATTGTCGGATAAAGTATCAATTTTATTTTTCGGCTATTTTCTTGTGATAGCGTTTATAAACATTTCAATCAGATCGTGATAAATGCGGGTATTTTGCGATAATTACATTTTGCTAAATGTGAACCAGATCTTGCTGTTGTGATCGATCTGTTATTAATAACCTTGATGTTGGCTGCATACACTGATGTTGCAAATAACATCGCTAATTTTGATGAGGTGCCATAACCTAAAGATGAAAAGCGTGATGTCAAAGAATTTAACTGTATGGCGGATATTGCTACAGAGTGCCATACCATTTAAGGGGACTGTTTTATGTGCGTTTTTGGCCTTAGCTGTTACATTATCGTGCGATCTAAGCGGTCCTTATATTATCAGGAATTACGTTGATAAGGCGACATCAGGGACGACTGTTGATCAACTTATCATGTTGGCAATCATTTATGTTTTTATTGCGTCGATTGGTGTTATCGGTAGTCTGGTAACCAGTTACATGAGCACCAAGGCCGGTTGGGGGATTGCTGATACTATTAGATATAAGCTATTTCGCCATGTGATGACAGTTTTACCTGTATTGGAAATAGAACGGCGATCGCAGGGGGAGTTGCTGGAAAATATCGAAGGTAATGCTGATATTATAGGAAAAACGATTTCTAAAGCAGGCTTCAAAGCCATTGCTAATTTAGCGCTGACATTAGGGACATTGATCATTATATTCAGCGTCATGCCTCAGGCAGGTATTGCCATAGCAATCGTCGTCATACTGGTGGCGTATGTGTTGATTCAGTTAACCAGACTTTCTGTTCGTCGTTGGCTAATTGCGAGAAATGAAAAAGCCAAAATCTTTGGTTTTGTTGGTGATTCATTACATGCAATGGATGATTTACAGCCATTGTCGCAGGCGCATTGGCCTGCCATTGCATTTCGTAAGATGCTGTCAATGTTGCTCAAATTTGAACGCAGTGCTTATATTGGCGGCAGGGTTTTTTGGCCAATTACCCAGATCTTCTTTGCACTCTGTTTCGGTATAGGTTTTGGTTTTGGGCTACAGTTACTTGGTGTGGGCAGCTTAAGCATCGGTACATTAACGATGGTTTATCTCTACGTTGATAAACTTCGGGAACCGGTGGAGGATATGTCATCAGAAATAGAGCTGATACAGAAATTATTTGCTGCTTTGTCACTTTCGGCAAAAATGTTAAATGAAGGTACCCCAGATAAATTATCGAATAATTTATTGCCTGATGGTCCTCTCTCTATCCATTTCGATAATGTTGATTTCAGTTATAACGGAGAAGAAACGCAAGTTTTGCATGGCGTTAATTTTTACGTCGCTCCGGGGAGCAAAATTGGCATTATTGGTAGAACGGGAGCGGGAAAAAGTACCATTCTTAATTTGATGTGTGGATTTGCGCGACCCGATTCAGGAAGAGTGACCATTGGCAATGTCGATGTCTCAACCATTCAGCCGGAAGAGTTTGCGAAAAAGATTGCTGTTCTTAGTCAACGTTCTCATCTGTTCTCCGCAACGTTGCGGGAAAATTTAACGCTTTTCAGTAATGAAATATCTGACGATCAAATTTGGGAGGTTCTTCAAGAATTAGATGCGCTTGAATGGGTTAGGGCACTGCCAGATGGCCTTGATACACAGGTTGGTACTAATGGTCTGATGCTATCAGCAGGAGAAATTCAAATGATAGCGGGCGCCAGAGTGATGTTACAGCATTGCTCGTTAGTGATTATTGATGAAGGAACTTCTCAGCTTGATCCCCGAACGGAAAAGAGTTGGCTGAAATTGCTTGAAAAGTTAAGCCGCAATTGCACCGTAGTGATGGTTGCACATCGCCTTCACACGCTTTCGGTCGTTGATGAAATTATCATTATCGATGATGGACGGATTCAACAACGAATCCCTGAAACAGAAGTCGCAATGTTAACGAGTAATCATGGGCTTATGGTATGACTATATCCAATGTATCAACTAAACTTAAAATGTTACCGGCTTTGACTGAGCTGATAAAAAAGTTTGCTCCTCTCTATTTCATTACCATGTTTGTGTGGACACTAATGCATGGTTTTCCTCTGTTGATTGGTTACCAAATCAGCAAATTACTCGATAGAGCGATGAATGAGCCAACTAACCCTATCGTCTGGTGGTTGCTGGCCTCTGCGATTGCGACTATGGTCTTGCGATCACTATTTCTATTCTTGGGATTAACCTTTGATTTTACGTTGATTTTTAAGGTCAGTGCTTACCTGAAAGAGCGAGTTTTGTGGGGAGTGAGCCATTGCTCCCATAATCAGAGACAGGCTTTTTCTCAAGGCGATATTCTGAACCGTATTCGTGATGATAGCGATGAAATTGCGGAATTTCTGAGTTGGACCTCTGATTTTATTTACCGTGCATTACTTTTAATTATCGCATTAGTTGTGCTTATCAACACTGACATAATAACCACACTTGCTCTTATGCCTATGATTGTGGGCCTTTGGGTCGGGGCGGTACTTAAACGCAAGGTAGGGAATTTACAGAAGAGTAAGCGTCAATCGCAAGGGGACATTGCCGGCAAGATTACTGATGTCTTAACGGGGATACGCGACTTGCGTCTTGGCAACAAAATGGAAGGGCAGATTGAGCGGTTATCGCAGAAATTTGTCAATCGACGGGCTATTCAAGCCAAACATCAGGTATTTACTGACCTTCTTTCTGGGCTGTTCAAAAATATTGTCATACTTGGGACGTCGGCTGTTTTATTGATAGTGAGTAAACGAATCGTCGATGGCAGTTTTACGGTAGGTAATCTGGCATTATTTTTGACTTATATCGGCTGGATCAGTGAACAAATACTTTTCTTTGGTCGGTCAGTTGCCTATTACAAAAATGCTGATGTGTGTTATGGCCGAATCAGGCAGTTTCTGGCAAATAGTAAAAAAGAAACCAAAGAATATGGGCAAGATGAAATCCTACATAAGCTAAGTGTTAATCATCTAGCTTACTCAAAAACTCAGCCTCCTGTTTCGTTTGAGGCAACGGCTAATCAGGTTATTGGCATTGTCGGTGATATTGGTTCGGGTAAAACCACCTTTTTGCGTTACCTGATTGGTCTGGAAAAATCCAGTTCCGGCAGTGTACTGTGGAATAACCGAGAGGTTCTGGGCAATGAAAACTGGTGGCGGAATCCACGTATCGGATATGCCAGACAGAAAGCGGGTTTTTTTGGTGGAACTGTAAGGCAAAACCTCGCGTTGGGTGATAAAGATATCGATGATGATGTCATGGTACGGGCGCTGGAGGCGGTAGGTTTGACGCCTGGTTCATATGAATTGCCGGAAGGGCTTGATACCGTTATTAATTCTGGCAGTGCTGGTCAATTATCTGGCGGCCAGCGTCAACGTTTGGCATTGGCCCGGATGTTATGTCGTCCCGCTGATGTTTATATTGTTGATAACTGCGATTCGTCATTAGATACGGATACGGCTCGTCGTTTATGGACTGTTTTACCTGAGCACTGGCCAGGTTTGTGGATTGTTGTCTCGCATAATGCCGATCTTCTCGCTAAAGCGGATCATATTGTCACCGTTCAACAACGGAGAGAGTTGGCATAATCCATTGGATATCCACTCCTGGCTAAGTCGGTAGGAGTGGATGTCAATAATGAAATGGTATATATTTTTTTATATCAAACGAGGAGGGGCTATGGGTAAACAAGCTGTTTTTACTATGAAACTTGAATCAGATCTGCGTGATCACTTTATGGCTGCTACGGCGGCAGAACACCTCCCAGCTTCTCAAGTTGTCCGTGAACTGATGCATGAATGTGTCCAGCGTCATAAAGGTACATACATCGCGGTTGTGGCCGTAAGAAGTTGAGTAATTGCATGCTTATTAAGAACTTAATTACCACATTGGAAGGTGAAATACAGATATTAATAACCACATTGCTTAATGAGCAATGGGAAGCAGCCAGGGAATTAATGAATGAATCATTGCGTATGGCGGCTGATGATTTAGCTTTAACTGTATTGGCAGACAATTTGTGTAACTCAGATATCGATATTATTTATCACCAGCAAGGTGCTTGTCATCTGCGGCTAAATACCCTCAATGGAAAGTTTAATCTTTATATTGGGATTAAAGATCGGCAAATTGATTCTCTCACGCTATCTCGATGCCCAATACCTGATGCGTATGCAAAACAGGGTATTTTTATCGAAAAAACGTTAAAGACGTTTGGTCTTGGAGATGTCCCGGATGGTTTGATATGTTTGCCATCACCACATAATGTCAAAGCAGTTGTACTATTGCTAGCGGGTTCTGGTCCGCATTCGATGGATTATGATGTTGGGCCTAATCCACTGTTTCGTATGTTGGCGCATGAATTAAGTCAATATGGGATTGCGAGTGTGCGTTTTGAAAAACGTTATTACCGCATCCGGCAGGGAAATATGAACTCTGAGGTTATCGATCTTAATACGGAAATTGTTGACGATGCTTGTAATATTCTGACCGGTTTGATGGGACATATTGAATTTTACGATGTGCCAGTATTTCTGGTTGGGCACAGTTTCGGCGGATATGTCAGCCCATTAATTGCAAAAAACTTACGGCAAAAATCGGGTTTAAATGTTGCGGGTATTGCGATGTTGGCGGCGCCTTTCCGTAATTTACTCCGGGTGATTTTATCCCAATTATCCAGTGGGAAAGAGAAAGATACAGTATCTCTTGAGAGCTTTTTGTCAGTGCCGGAGAGTTATCTCAAACAGATTGAGAATTATCATGCATTTGACTGCTTAAACAGCTTGCCTGCAATGCCGTTATTCTTTGCCCAGGGAGATCAGGATTTCCAGATTTTGCATAATGTTGATTTCACGATGTGGAAAAACGCACTGCAAAATAATAGGCAGGCAGAGTTCAAACTCTACACTGGATTGAATCATATTTTATTGCCCACAATGGGGTGCGATGGTGGCGAGGATTATCTGCAACCAGGTCAGATCCCGGTGCAGGTAATTGCAGATTTGGCTGCATGGATCATCCACCATTCGTCATGAAATAGACAGCGCTATTTATCTTTTGCGAGCAGTTTGATCCAATCGTTGATTGTCGGCCAGCGAGCTAAATCTGCAAAGTTGACTGGGTACCCTGCATAATTTAGCCGATCAACCAGCATCAGCATTTTTACCGAATCGAAACCGATATCGAAAAGATTTTCATCCTCCGGTATTGTCTCTACTTCTGGGTAAAGCGCTCTGATTTCTCGATGTAAAATTTCATAGATAAGCTGATTTTTCATTGTATCTCCAAAAAGTTTTATGAAACGGAACAAGCTACAATTCTCTGATACCTTCGATTGGCGCTGATGCGGCTGCGCGATGTGATGGATATACACCAAATACTACGGTGATAAAGCAGGCTGCGAAGGAAGCGAGTAAAAAGGAATATAAAGAGAAGCCAACCGCGATATCAAATAGTAATAAAATTCTGAAACCGATAAATGAGAATAACAATCCTAATAGTGTTCCCAATAGTGAAATCAAAAATGCTTCGGTAAGAAATTGGTAAAAAATATCGGAATAACTTGCTCCTACAGCAAGCCGTATACCAATCTCTCTTCTACGTTCTCTGACACTAATGAGAATGGTATTCATGACACTGACACCCGCGACAAAGAGGGTTACTGATGATATTGACAGCAGGAAAAGATTAATTTTTGATTGAGTTTCATGCAACGTTTTTAACAATTCCGTGGTATTACGTATCTCATAGCTTTGTTGATGTTTAAACCGTGATAATCGTTGTTCAACAGCGTATTTAACCGGCTCAATATGAGTGGCGTCTTTGGCTTTCAACACCATGCCGCTAGGAGGTGTGTGGCCGAACAGCCGTACCAGATAGCTGTTGCTTGGCAAAAATGCGGCATCATCGACACCGGCATCCATGCCTTCGCCTTTCTGTGTCAGGATACCGATAACTTGCATTGAGATGTCATTGATCTTGATGTTCTGCGCAAATGCGGTTTCTTTTTGTGGAAAAAGTCGTTCGGCCAGAGATGCTCCCAAAACAACGACATTTGCCAGAGCTGCATCGTCTTGTGGTGTATAAAAACGTCCACGATCAATCACCAGATTACGGATAATCGCGATATCTGCATTGGCGCCAATCAATTGAACATCAGCAGATCCTTGTGGAGAAACTATCGTTCCTGACGCGGTGTAAAACAGGGTGCTGTGACTAATATGGGGGTTATCTGCAAGTGACGTTATATCCTCTTGCGTCAGATAATTATTATGGGAATCGAAAGCGCCGTTTTTTTGTCCCTTGTATTTTACTGAAATGATATTGCTTCCCATTGAAGAAACCATCTTAACAATATGATGCTTGGTTTCTGTGCCAATTGCTTGCATGATCACAATCGAAGCTACCCCGATGGCAATGCATAATAGGGTCAAGAAGACTCGTGTTTTATGAGCGGTAAGAGAGCGTGCCGCCATTTTGAGATTGAACAGGATAACGGTTAAATACGCATTGAATTTTAAGGTTATTTTACTCATGCTCATTGAGTCACCAAACAACCATTATCCAGATACAACTTGCGTTTGGCGTATTCGGCGACAGCTTGATCATGTGTTACCAGAATGATACCGCGCCCGTTATGATGTAGTTCAGTAAAAAGCTGCATGAGATTGGTCGCATTAGTGCTATCTAACGCGCCGGTAGGTTCATCGGCAATAATAAACTTTGGATTGTTAATTAAAGCGCGAGCTACAGCAACCCGTTGCTGTTCTCCTCCTGACAGATGGCGCGGATATTTATCTAATAAATTATTAAGCTGGAGGCGATCAATTAAGTAATGGAAATGTTCTCTGTCATAATCGAAGTTTCTTTTTAAGTAATACATGGGCATCAAGATATTTTCATCAATACGGTAGTTTTCCAGCAGACTATAATTCTGAAAGACAAAGCCAAAATATTTCCGCCGTAAAAGCGCCAATGAGTGAATCTTTTGCTGAGTCACCGTGAGATCGTTAATAAGATATTCTCCCGCACTGGCGATATCCAAAAGCCCTATTATATTCAATAAAGTACTTTTCCCTGAGCCAGAACGACCAAGAATAGCAACATAATCATTCTGGTCTATGGTTAAGCAAATATCTTTCAGGACAAGATGCCGTTTACTCTCATTGCCGTAGGTTTTGCAGATATTATTTAGCGTCATCATTGTTACTACCCCCGAGATTATCTTGTTTAGCAAGTACAACGATTTGCTCATTATTCTGCAATCCACTGACAACGACTGAACGTCTTCCGTCGTTATGGCCGATCAGCAATTTTCTTACTACGATGTTTCCATCTTTCATCTCACGTAAAAAATAGGTAGTTAGATCATCGTTCAAAGGTTGATGCCGTTTATTATTCAGTATTTCGTTGGGTATGGTCACTACTCCGGTGCTTTCGTGGGTTACAATAGTGACATCCGCACTCATACTGGGTTTGAGCAGGAGATTATCATTAGGGACATCAAATAGCACTGTATAATAGACGGCATTATTAATGAGATCGGGTTTATACATAATCTTCTTAACATTGCCGTGCCATATATGTTGATTTGCACCATAGATCTTAAAGGCGGCTTTTTGCCCTGTCACAATTTGGTTAATATCTGCTTCGGAAACTTTTGCATAAACCGTCATATTTTTGAGGTCGGCAATTTGCATGAGAACCGGTGTCTGTTGATTGACATTCAGCGTTTGCCCCGGATCGACATGGATTGCAGTCACTACACCGGCAATGGGTGAATAGATTTGGGTATAACTGAGGCTGACTTCTTCGCTGTGTAAGATATGTTGATTCTGCCTGATATCTGCCTTGAGGCTTTCAATTCTTGCCTGGCTTTTTTTGACGCCAAAAGCCGCTTCATCCAGTAGTTGCTGACTGGTTGCGGAGCGCAGGTTAAGCTCTCTTTGGCGTTTTTCCGTGATGACCAGAAGTTGATAGGCGTATTGTTCCTCCTGCAACATGGCCCGCAATTTTTCTAGCCGTGCACGGCTGGCCTCAACTTTAGTGCGATAAAAAGTATCATCAATGCTGGCGACCAGTTTACCTGCTTCAACGATATCCCCGACCTCAACATATAACTTGGTTAGCTGGCCTGAGATTTGGCTGCCAACATTGACCTGTCTGGTTGGTTGTATAATGCCGGCGGCACTTACCGTCGTAATAACGTCACCTAATGTTCCGGTGACAATTTGTTCTGCCGTAACCGCAGACGTCTCTTTTTGGCGAGAGTTGTTATAAAGCACGGCAAGAAAAACGATCATGACGATAGTGATAACAACCCATTTCTTTTTCTTAACCAGCACAATCAGCATCCATTTTAATACTTGTTATCGTTCCGTATCGCCAGGCATCAGGTCATGCTGAGTGCCCATGCAATCCAATAAATCAATCAAAAATAGCCCCATATCACTGATGATATCTTCTGAGAAAATATCATCATCGTATAGCCATTCCAGACCTATCCCGGTTGGTAAATTGATCAGTTCGAGCGCAATATCTCCTTTAGGTTTGAGTCCCTTGATTTTTTCCTTGGTACAACGGGTTTCACCAAGATATAAACTGGTTTCAAATCCTATTTGAGAAGAAAAATAGTAGGTAATTTCCGGCAATTGCATACTGTGGTGGTGATGAAAGTGTTGTTTTAAATACGCCAGTGAGATATTGGAATGAGTATTCGCGTCTGCCAGAAAATCGCGGACATACCGGGATACGTTAATCAACGAAGTTTCCGTGGTAACGTAGGGCAGCAGTAGTGTTGTTGCGAAGCTACCAACACTGTCAAACGATATGGGAGGAACGCGGTTGGCACAAGGAATACCGACGATAATCTCATCTTTATTGAGTAATGAATTAATGGTCATCAGAAATGCGCCAATCACAATATGTTCCAGAGTCACCGCATATTTTTTCTGCGTGCTGGATAGTACGGTAATTAATTGAGGAGACAATGGCATTGAATAACGTCGTCCCCGGCTCCTCTGATGAGCTCCTGATGTATCATTACGTTGTCCGGCAGCCGAAAGTACATTGAACAATTTTTCTGTCCAAAAATTTAATGTTTCGTCTGACATGCGCTGATTGATGACATTAATACCTGTTTTCGTAGCGGCTTCAATCTTTGGTACATTATCGGCGTAAGCGGAAGATAATTTTTGCAGCACATGAGCAATCGACATCCCGTCACAAAATGCATGATGGAAATTTAATAAAAGGTAGTGCTCGTGCTCTGCTATTTTTAATAACTTAAAATATACCGGCGGATTATCTTGCAACGCCATCGGCTTAAATGCCATATCATTTAAGATTTTGCGTAATGAAATCTCAATATTAATGCCGGTAGCATGAGTTAAATCGATATATTCGAAAGGCAGATTCTCTTCGGCAGCAGGTGAGAAGGTTAAAGAGAGTTGCCCATCTGTTATGGTGACTCGTTGGCAGAGGGCAGGAAAATATTGCATGATATACAGCAAAGCGTAACGTAATTTCTTTAAATCAATCTCGCCGGTCAGATGATAATATAGCGGGATATTATGAGCGCCGGATCGATTAGAGATGGTATCGATAATCCAATAATATTGGTCGTGTTGCTCTGTCAGGCAAGTGCTATTTTTATCGGTTAAAACCGGTATTTGCCCTTGTTGAATGATAGATTGTAATAGATAACCTACTCTTGGGGCGTGATAGAAATCTTCCAGGTGGAGAGAACAATTAAAGCGTTGCTGGATCTTATTAATTAACAATAATGCTTTGAGAGAAGTACCGCCTGCGTCAAAGAAATTAGTCTCTTCATCAATAACGCTATCACTATCGCCAAAAACTTCCCGCCATAAAGTAAAAAATATTTCTCGTTTTTCCCCTTTAATCTGCGAAATATTATCTTTTTTATTCAACTCCGACACTAGAGCAACATCGTTGGATGCTGCTAATTCGACAATAAAAGGTACCTGCAATTTTGGATAACATCCACGCAAGAATGAGACGATTTCGTGGCGTGTAATTGAGTAGGAACCATCAGGTATAAATATATTAATATATTGGTACCCAGTCTCATTTTCTTTGATAGTTAAATGAATGTCATCAATATTAATTGCCGTTGTAAGTAATCTTTGCATTTCATCCAGATCAACACGTTTCCCGTCAATTTTACGCTCTTTATCCAGGCGGCCAATGAAATTTAAATTCCCTTGGTCATCGTAAAATCCACGGTCTCCGGTTAAATAATAGATTTCTCCATCGTTCAACGGTAAGAACTTACGTGAAGTTGACTGATTATCGTTAATATATCCAGTACAGATAGAATCGCCACGAATGCATATTTCTCCACTATTGCCACTAATGATCTTATCAGTTCCATATTCCCGAATAACGATAGTGCTATTTGTTAGCGCTTTACCAATGATATTGCCGGGTTGAAATTTATCATCTATGTTGTGACAGCTAGCTACAACGCAACATTCTGTTGGGCCGTAAGAATTAGTTAGGGAAATACCACATCCTACTTTTTCCAACCAATGATGAATGGCTTTATCCATTGCCAGATCGCCACCGATAATTGTCATTCTAATCGAAGGGGCGAGTTCTTTAATCGCTGCATGTAGGAAAAAGACAATTTGATGCCAATAATTGGTAGGAAAGTTAACTATAGTGACTGATTGTGCGTGGCAAAATGAAAATAGCGCATCAAGCTCAACGATCATGTGATCGTCGGCAATCGCCAATGTAGCGCCTTGATAAAAACAGCCGAACACCTCTTCAATATAAGCATCAAAAACCGGTGTGCTGAAATTGAGAATAACGTCATCTTGTTTAATACCATACTGCGTTGTCATCGCAGCTAAATAAGCATAAAGCCCCTTAAATGTTATTGGTACTGCTTTCGGTGCGCCAGTGGTGCCTGAGGTAAAAAAGATATAGGCTTCGTCCTCTTGAGTCGCGGGACGTTTTATATCGTTCCCCAGGAATATCTCGGAAGGACGAGTCTCTATATCTTCAATAAAGAGAAGATGCGTATTATTAATACTGTTTACTTTTTCATGATAACGTCGGGCAGTAATTAATAAAGAAATATTCAGGCCATCTAATATGCTGTTAATTTCCTCTTGACTGAATGTCATATTGATTGGGACAAAACATAATCCCGCAGTATGGATTGATAATATAGATAATAATGACTCTACCCCTCTGGGTAATAATACAGCTACCCTTCGGTTTTGTAGCGGGCAGGATAGTAGTAGTTGACTGAAAGTTAATAATTTGTGGTAAAGTTCGTGATAATTAAGGCAATGCACACTGCTTATTTCTGCTTGATTCCCATAAATGACTGATTTTTTATCCGGCGATATTTCAACGACTTGTGCTATTCTGGCAAGAATACTCTCTTTGATCGGATGATGAGTGAAAATATTTTCTGGGTTCCACAGGACGGAGGTAATATTATCTATTGGTTTAATTTCTTTATATTTTTTCCAATATGCCTCGACCGTTTCATTAATATTTTCTGCAATAATGCTATAAATACGTAAATAATCGTCGATCAGAACATCAGCGGCAAAATGACTGTACAATCGGCTCCCCACATCCAATTCAACTAATACTGATTTCTCATTAGGAGAAAACCGGATGTTAATACCATAATTATTGACTGCGCCGGAAGTCATACAACCGCGAATAGCGCGATTATCTTTCATGAGATCATGTTCAAGCTCATGCAGCAGATTAACATAAGGAGCGGCAGTGAATTGATCTGCTCGATTGATTGCCTCATCGTTTAAATCGTTTATATCAATACGGCTATGCTTGCTATGCAGACTCATTTGCGACTGCATTGCTACAAGGATCTGTTTTATTGTTGCCTGAGGAGTTAAAGAAACCATCAGAGGTAACGTGTTCATTGCCGGGCGATAATAACAGTATTCTCCTTTGTCGCGTCGGTTAGAGAAAGGTAAATTAATGATACTTGTTGATAAGCGACCTCGTTTGCTCATTTGCAGACATAAAGCCAGTATCATCATGAATTTATCATTAAAGGTAAAACTACCGTTGTTTGCAGTGAGCGGCCGGCTTACCTTAATTGCTTTTGAAGGAAATAGGCGTTTACGGGCGTAATCCTCTAATTTGGGCAGTTGGTTGAGATAATTATTCCAATACTCTTTGTTGTTGGCATAATGCGCGTTTGCTTTATATTTAACATCGTTAAGGTAAGCCTGATAGGTAAAAACAGGCGCTGATGTTGGGTGGAATGTTTGCCGTTCATAGCAAGACAAAACATCGTGAATCAACTGACCTATGCCCCAATAATCTGTGGCGATATGGTGAGCGATGATTCCCCAAAAACAGCACCCAACATCATTAAAGTAAAGATAATGTCTTATCGTCACCCCTTTTTCAGGCGCTAGCGGTTGAGTTGTTCTCTTTGCAAAATCAGCTTTTGCCGCTGGTTCTACTGCTGGATCTGACAGTTTTATTGGTATAACTTCGACCGGCGTAGCGCTCTTTTCCTGAAAAATATTGTGTTCGGCAATACGGTAACGTAAGGAAAAACCATCATTGAATTGGTGAATGGTAATAATGGCCTGCTTCAATTTTGCCAGGCTAATATTATCACTGAAGCTGACGAATTCACCGACATTAAAGACAGATTTATCGTCAGCAACAGTATTAGCGATAGCTAAGCGGAGCTGTGTATAATTCAACGGCCAATGATTGTCACGGTATTCCATTATCTTGTGGCTCCACGCTATATTTTATCTTGCAACTCGCCTTTTATTTTTTCAAAAATAGATTCATCTATGCATAATCCAATATTACCTTCTGAGTTAAAGCAAATCAGAGGGCGTTTGCTTACACGTAGAATGAAATATTTATTTTTTCCCTTGTGATAGTATCCAGACGAATAATGGATGATATGTATACCATTACTGCGACTGAAATCTTCCAGGGAAACGCCTTCTTCCCGGCGTAATGAGGAAATAACCCATTCGTGTGAATATACCCCGGACTTCATCAATAATTTTTCTTCCTTGACCACGGCTTTATTTGATAACAGTTGATAGCCTACAAATAAGGCAATGATGACAAAGAGAGTCGTCGCGATACTTGCCGCCAGCTTATTGGGATTATTGTTACTGAGCCAGTATGGTACAGGCAGAAAAACTAAAGCGATCAGGACGAGCATAGCGACATTCATTAATATGACTTTGAAGTCTGGATTTAATCCCACGATATTATTCATGCTGCTGCCATTCCTAAAGATAATTCGGTAAAGAGATGAATCACTTCTTTGCGTTCTTCACGTGTTGCGGGCAGATTGATATAACCACACTTTTGCGCTGCAAACAGGCAAGCGGTGATCTCCCTTCTGACAGCTTCTTTGACCAGTGTATCGACCATTTCTTGGTTGTTATAGAGTCTGGCAAGATGAAGAGAAGCCGTGCCGGTTGAAAGGTCGCTATGATCAATTTTGGGTAAATAATTTGCCATACATACAGTAACCGCTGTTTGTACCGCCAGGCTTAAGTAGGCTACTACGTTAACTGCCGCCGCCGCATTCACTGCTGCGACAACTCGGGTGCCGACAGCCACGTTGACCGCAGCGACGACATTGGCCCCTACCGCAAGGCGAGCAATCTCAATACTGGTGTCATCTGCATGGTTTAAGGGTTCCAGAATTTCCTTCAGCCGGATAAGAGGAGGACTGTTTGTATCTTGGAGCTGATAGGATTCGATGTTTTCTTTAAAATGTGCGAACAGGCTGGCATCTTGATTGAGATGGTGATTGATTCGGCTTCTCAGACTTGAGCCTCTTTCGTTTAAACCATAGGTTTTTAGGTGGGAAAAGAGCGCTTCATAGTCGTTGGTTTTTACCGCATTCATTAAATCTTTATCATAAGTGATGAATAGCAGTAATTCCTCCGCGGAGCCGGGGCTAACGATATCTTTGTCTATGCCAAATTCAGCCAACACTTTTTCCGGTGACTCCCGGTATTCTAATGCCAAATTGGGCTGCTGCTGTAGGGTTTCCCAGAATCGGTTATAGGTGATGATCTCTTCCCAAACTTCAACCGGAAGTTTAGCGTTTGACATTGACAACCTTAGCTTATTTTCTTCAACCTCTCCCGGAGAGAGTAATGAACGTGGCACGCCAAAGAGGCGGTTACTATCAGTGCGAGCGTTAACGGTGGGTATAACACTGCCAATAGCTGCGCCGGCAGCCACGCCAATAAATGTACGTCTTTTCATAATTCGTTCCTTTATAAGTTAACGGAATTCTTTTTTTATTGAGCGTTATATAAGATAAGATGTAACCTTTCCTTATTAAGTTTCTTCATTACTGAGATAATTTCATTAAATAATTATTTAACTGATATTTCTTACCTGCGATATTCATTGTGAGTATATATTATGATTACCATAACAGGATTTGGGTATCGTTCCTGATACTCAATGGAAAAACATTCAATAGGAAAACATAGAATAATTTACCCTCCGTTAGATTAAAGGTCAGACGATACTAACTATTGGCTGGATGGTGACATTTTGCAATAGCTTAGTGGATTAAATTTATATTTTGAGCGTTTAGACTAAATATATTTTGCGACAAAAGGTACTTATTTAGAGTCTGATCACAAAATAGTAAATAAAAATATTCCTAAAGAAGAATAAAGCCTTCCCTTGATTACCACCTCATTCAATAAAAATTTGCTAGCTGAAAAAGAGTTATTTTGCCGATATTCGTTAGTAATAACGTTAAAGTTTGGATTCGATCTTGTTGTATTTTTCATCAAACTATTCCTCAGTTAAGTTAATGGCATTTTTCTCTGCTGAGTAGTAGATGAGATCCAGCCTTTCTTTAGCATTAAATTTCTTCATCACGGGAATGATTTCTTTGTGATAATTATCTAATAGATTCCGGCGTGTGCCTTCGTCTTTATGCAAATGAGCACAGGCTTGGCAGGGGTGAACGATTTTTTCCAGATTAATGTTGCTATCCAGCGGGCGATATTTTTTTAGGATCTTATACGGTCCTTCTGTCCTTAACCATACTTTCATAAAGTCTTCTTCCTGACCTTTAAAAAGTTGAGATACATCGCCTCCTTGCAAACGACCAAGTTTCATTTCGGGAATATGCTCTAATGTCAGCCCACAACAAGCGGAAATTTCACCGTGTGGTGTTAGTACAATATTTTCAAAGACCTGATCGCACCCTTTTGCCAATTGCTGATCCCGGTTTGGCACATCTTTTCGTTCTTCACTGGTGTCATAGAACGGCATCCATGTATTTCGTTGTAAATTAATCTTGTTTTGTTCTTTCAGGCGCTTAATGACCGGGTTCTGTGTGATTTGCGTTGCAATGGCAGAATCAGCGGTATCCTGTTCTACTGTAATCAGTGTTGTAATGTTTTGTTCGGCTAATGCTTCTGCTGCTGCAACTACGTTGTCAAGAGGAATCCATTCACTGTGATCTTTCCCGGTGCTGATGTTCATCTCTGTGATGCCGGCATCTAGTAAATCTTGGGCGATCCTTTGCGCCTTCTCTCTATTTTTTCCCCAATAACCATTAGTCACGCAACGGGTTAATAAGCCATGATCTGAGGCAAAGCGAATAGCTTCAATCAGATCTTTACCCAGTAGGAAACATTCACCACCACTGAAAACGACGAGCTTTAGCCCCGGAAAATTCGCTTTTGAGTGTGTAATAAATTGTTTGATTTCATCCAAGCTTAAACGTGCTTTTACAGAGGGATTACATTCAAAACAACATTCTTTGCAAGCTGCATTGCAAGTATATGTTGTGATCACAGTGGCAGTATTCGGATATTGCTCCCAATACCCGGGAGGAAAGCATGACATAATTTACCCCTTTTAAATTAAAGGTTATACGTTACTAACTATTAGCAGTATAAGTTTATTTTGCAATATGTTGGGTAATATAAATTTGTATTTTGAGCGCTTGCACTAAGTATGACCTGTTACGAAATGTATTTATTTAGAAGCGGCTCACAAAATAGGGATCGAAATATTTCTAGTTGAGGATAAAGTAAATATGTATAAACAGTAATCGAAGACTGTTCAAGATATTGAATAATTATTGTGAGGAATAAAATCATGTCTATTGAATTTACGCCCTGGCCGGTTGAATTAGCAGAACGTTATCGTGAAAAGGGTTATTGGCTGGGTAAGCCATTAACTGACATACTTTATAAACAGTGTCAGATACAACCTGATGTGATTGCTATTATCTGTGGTGACCGTAAATTTAGTTATCATCAACTTGATCAACAATCATCTGCATTAGCCACAAATTTAACTTTAGCGGGAATAAAGCGAGGTGATACTGCTATCGTACAATTACCAAATATAGCTGAATTTTATATTACATTTTTTGCACTACTGAAAATGGGAGTAGTACCTATTAATGCATTATTTAGCCATAATAAATTAGAGTTACTTGCTTATGCACAACAAATTGAACCAAGTCTGATTGTACTTTCGTCAGAACATTCACTTTTGCAGAATAGTGATTTCCTGGAACAATTAAAAACAGATTGTCCACGGCTGAGAAATATCGTCGTTGATGGACGGAAAATACAATATACCAATGAATTATATATCAATGAATTAAAGCCGTGGTTAGAGTCAACAGATTTATCTTTGAATCTTGAGGCGACACGTTCAGATGAGGTCGCTTTTTTTCAACTTTCAGGTGGGAGTACAGGAACACCTAAATTAATTCCAAGGACGCATGACGATTACTATTATAGCGTTAGACGCAGTGTTGAAATTTGTGAGTTGACACAACAAACCCGTTATCTTTGTGCTTTGCCGGCGCAACATAATTATCCGTTGAGTTCTCCGGGAGCGCTTGGCGTATTTTACGCTGGCGGCTGTGTCATATTAGCAACAGATCCTGGGTCTACTACCTGCTTTCCACTAATACGTGAACATCAAGTCACAATGACCTCACTGGTGCCATCGGCTGTTGCGTTATGGATTCAGGCGATTAGGAAATACGAATATTCACTGGAAAGTCTTCAACTATTACAAGTCAGTGGAGCAAAGTTAAGTGAAAGTGTGGCGCGAGTGATACCGAAACTTTTTTCATGTAAGTTGCAACAGATTTTTGGTATGGCCGAAGGGTTAGTATGTTATACCCGGCTTAATGACGATGATGAACGTATATTTACCACTCAGGGGCGTCCAATGAGTGAAGATGATGAGGTGCGTATCGTTGATGATAACGGCAATATACAAGCGCCAGGTTCGACGGGTATGTTAATCGTTCGTGGGCCATATACATTCCGGGGATATTATAAAAGTCCAGAGCACAATGCGAAGGTATTCGACAAAGAAGGTTTTTATTATTGCGGTGATTTAGCCTATATGACTAAAGAGGGTTATGTATGTATTATCGGTCGTGAGAAAGATCAAATTAATCGCGGCGGTGAAAAAATTGCTGCGGAAGAAATTGAATCTTTGCTACTCAAACATGAAGGTGTTATCCATAGTGCTTTAGTTGCGATGCCTGATCCTTTGTTGGGGGAAAAAAGTTGTGCTTTTATCGTGGCGGCTGATCCGAATATAACCGGGTTGCAACTGCGGAAATATTTAAGGGGGTTAGGAATCGCTGAGTATAAATTGCCTGATCGTTTCGAGATGATTGATGTTATGCCTGTTACACCGGTTGGAAAGACCAATAAATTATTATTAAGAAAAATCATTCGAGATAAATTAGAAAATTAATTTAATGACATGAAGGTATTGAAATGACCATTCCATCATTGAAAAATTATAAACTACCTCAGCCGAAAGATTTTCCAGGCAATAAAGCCTCCTGGTTATTAGAACCCCATAAAGCAATCTTGCTTATTCATGATATGCAGGACTATTTCTTGCAATTTTTCGGTAATAATAGCCCTTTAGTGAATAAATTAATTGAAAATATTCATTTGTTGAAACTATTTTGTAAAGAAAAAGAGATTCCCATTATATATACAGCACAACCTAAAGTACAAAGTGATGAAGAGCGAGCATTACTTAATGATATATGGGGAGCTGGCTTAAATAGATCACCACATTTACAGCATATTAGCCATGCTTTAGCTCCTAATAACGATGATATTGTGATAGTTAAGTGGCGTTATAGTGCATTTCAACGTTCTTCGTTGGAAGAAAATATAAAAGAGTTAGGGAGAGATCAATTAATTATTTGCGGAGTGTACGGACATATTGGTTGCATGATTACTGCGGTTGATGCATTCATGAGAGATATAAAGCCTTTTTTAGTGGGTGATGCGATAGCGGATTTTACGCTTGAAGATCACCTTATGGCTTTAAAATATGTTGCTGAAAAATCAGGAATGGTTATGAGTACGAAAGAAATAATTTCATCAGTAAATTTCGATAAATAGAATTTATAAAAAATGCGTAATAAATCGCTATCAAAGAAGAAATAATATGAAAAATAAACAAAATTTACAGATGGATTTTAGCCATAAAACCGTCTGGGTAACGGGAGCGGCACGTGGCATTGGTGAGCAAATTGCCCGTGATTTTACCGCGCTTGGTGCTAATGTAATAGGTTTCGATCGCGTATTTGAGCAAGATGATTTGCCTTATCAATGTATACAACTCGATATTAGTGATCCAGAAAAGGTCGAAATGATTTGTTCCCAACAACTGTCTATCTCAGCCAAATTAGATATTTTGGTTAATGCTGCCGGTATATTGCAATTGGGAAATATTGATGAGCTAAATATTAGTGACTGGCATCGTTGTATTAATGTTAATGCTTCTGGGGCTTTTTATCTATTACGTGCCGTGGTTCCCCATTTTAAACGTCAGCGCAGTGGCGCTATTATCAGCATTAGCTCTAATGCGGCACATGTTCCACGTATGCGAATGGCGGCTTATTGTGCATCAAAATCAGCACTGACAAGTTTAACGCATTGTGTTGGGTTAGAACTCGCGCCGTTTGGTATACGTTGTAATGTTGTATCGCCGGGTTCGACGGATACGCCTATGCAGCGTTCCATGTGGAAAACCGATGATGATGAAAAAAATATGATTAACGGGTATCCTGAGCAATATAAATTGGGTATTCCCCTTGGTAAGATTGCAAGCGTTAATGAAATTTCACATACCGTACTCTTCTTGTCTTCTGATTTGGCAAGCCATATAACGCTACAGGATATTGTGGTTGATGGTGGTGCGACGTTAGCTTGTTAATTGTTTGAATTAATACGAAAATACCCGTTGTTTCTGTAATATAAGGAAAAATTGCCCTCGCCTAATAGGATTAGGCTGTTGTAGGGTATTGAAATCTATGAGTCATCTCGATCCTACTTTACTGGTGCTGCTAGTGTTGGCAGCACTGGGCATCATCAGCCACAACATGACCGTCACGCTTGCAATGCTGCTCTTGCTGGTTATTCGCATAACGCCACTAAATCATTTTTTCCCGTGGGTGGAAAAATATGGGTTGACTATTGGTGTACTTATTTTGACTGTGGGAGTAATGGCGCCTATCGCCAGTGGAAAAATTACGGTACAGGCTGTCCTTAACTCGTTTATGAATTGGAAATCGTTACTCGCGATAGTGATAGGTGTATTAGTGTCATGGTTAGGTAGTCGCGGTGTTTCACTCATGTCTAATCAACCATCGACAGTTGCGGGTTTGTTGGTCGGGACGGTATTAGGCGTTGCCCTGTTTAAAGGTGTTCCTGTGGGGCCGCTGATTGCCGCGGGGATTTTGTCATTGTTGATTGGTAAATCATAGCCGTTATGTTGTCAGAATTGAGTGTGATACAGGCGGAAATGCAGCAGCAAGGGTTTCGTCGTTTGCTGGTGTTGAGTGGAGATTATCATTGGTGCTATTTACAGGCTAATGAGTTAGAGCAGAGATTTACTGGTGATTGGTTATGGATCTCTCATCGTAAACAGAATGCTGTGTTGCCAGAAAAGGCGGTCAGTTTATTAGGTCAGGAATATCTACACGGAATATTTGACGCTACCGAAGGTTTTAATGCGGAAGCTCTGGCGATATTAGCAGGCACATTGAAAGCTGGAAGTTGGTTGGTGATGATGGTTCCATCTTGGCGCCAATGGCGTTATCAACCAGATAAGGATAGCGCACGTTGGAACGAACAGTTAGATGCTATTCCAACGCCGAATTTTGTTCAGCATATTCAGCAGCAAATTGTTAGCGATTCCCAAGTTTTGCTCTGGCGGCAAAATGATCCCTTATGCATCCCTGAATTTCCACAGTACAGCGCGTGGCAACTGCCTGATGGCAACCCAACTGTCAGCCAACATGCCATTTTGGTTCGACTTTTGCGGGCAAATCGGGGGGTATGGGTCATTACTGCGCCAAGAGGGCGAGGTAAATCGACACTTGCTGGTATGTTAATGCAGCAATGGCAGGGAAATTGCTGGTTAACCGCACCGGCGAAGGCGACAACCGAAGTTATCAGGTGCTATGCGGGGGACAAGGGAAAATTCTGGGCCGTAGATAGTTTGCTCAAATATTGTAGACAAAATAGCGTATCAGATATTGATTGGTTGCTTATCGATGAAGCTGCTGCTATTCCAATGCCGCAATTATCTGAGTTGATCAGCTATTTTCCCCGAATATTGTTGACCACAACAGTACAAGGATATGAAGGTACCGGGCGCGGATTTTTACTTAAATTTTGTGTTGGGATTCCTGATAGCCATATCCTGAACCTGACGGCCCCTGTGCGTTGGGCGGAAAATGATCCGCTGGAAAACTGGTTGGAAAACGCTTTACTGTTTGAGGATGCCATTCCTGCCAATAATTCTGATCAGGCGATCAGTTATCACCTCTATCATCAGCAACAATGGATTAAACAGCCTGAATTACTGAGGCAGTTTTACGGCATATTAACCAGCGCTCACTACAAAACTTCACCTTTGGATTTACGGCGTTTACTCGATGCCAAAGGGATGCAATTTGTTGCCGCTCTTAGAAATAATGCCTTGATGGGGGCTTTATGGATGGTTGAAGAAGGTGGGTTGTCGCTTGAGTTAGCCCATGAAATATGGGCTGGCAGGCGTCGTCCAAGGGGAAATCTGGTTGCGCAATCGTTAGCTGCCCATAGCGGTTTACCACAGGCGGCGGTGTTGAAATCTCAACGGATCAGTCGGGTTGCTGTACAGGCTAATAATCGCAGACAGGGTATTGCTCAGGGAATGATCGCGTATCAACGGGAAAGGGCAGAAAAACAAGGCGTGGATTTTATTTCCGTTAGCTTTGGTTATACCGCAGAGCTATGGGTATTGTGGCAGAAATGTGGCTTCCAATTAGTGCGAATGGGAACTCATCTGGAAGCCAGTAGCGGTTGTTATACGGCAATGGCTATTTTTCCCCTGAGTGAACAGGGAATTGTTCTGGGGATTCAAGCTCAGCAACAGCTTGCTCGCGATGCACATTGGCTAGAATCCCAGATTGGATTTAGCTTGCCTGTTGATTACCAGACTGACCATCATCTCAATCGGCATGATTGGCAGGAACTATCAGGTTTTGCATTTGCTCACCGGCCACTTTCCGCTTCATTGCCAGCCGTGCAACGATTGTTGCTGAACAGTGATTTGCCGTTGATTGCGCTGAGAAATCATCTCCAGCAGGAAATGAGTGTTGAGCAATGTGTCTCTGTATTGAGGTTGAGTGGTTACAAAGCATTAGTGCAACTCTGGCGGCGAGAAACCGCACAGGCGTTGTTAAGTCTCGATGAGAAACTTGCCAGAGACTGGCAAGAGTGGACTACGGCTTTTTCTGTGGCCAATCATCTTCATCATCCCACTTGTTATTGAGATCCCGATGAGGAGGCAGTTCCGGTTTGTTGTCCAGAAATTTTTTCACATCCAGGCGACGTAACTCTTTAATGGCATTGAGAAGAACGCCAACCAATAAAATTAAAATAATCCACCAGTAATCAGCTAACCATTGCATTAGGTTATCTCCTGCTCAACGTGGAGGTAATTTTCAAATATATAAGGTAAGTTAGCAGATAACCAGTCAATGCCTGCGATGTCATGTTGTTGCCATACATCCAGCAACATTTGTGGAGTCAGCAATTTTTCCAATTGCTTGGCTAATGGTTGGTAGCTGATATGCCACGGTTCATAAGCGATGTCGCTATTGTGACCGACAAAGGGACGGTAAAAACCGAAATGGGCCATATTCTCGGTTAACCAGTAAGTTAATGGTTCGAAATAACCGCCATTTTCATATTCCCAAGGTTCGAGTAATAACTTCTGGTTATCCGGTAGCATTGTTGGATCATAAATATCCAGCTCTGTTCCCCAGTGATGGCGGCTACCACCGGGCAAAGCGGACCAACGAAGAATTGCCTTACAGCGTTCTCCTTCTGATAATTGGGTGATATCCATTGGTTGGCTGTTTTCATCCAGCACCGGGCGTTCACCACGAAATTTTCCATTCCAGATAGCTTGCTGACGCTGAAAATCGCGGAATGTGCTGGCAGGTTGCAGATTAATGCCGGCCTTTTCAGCGGCTTGTTGCATGGCAAGAAAAGCATTGGCGGCTTCTGGTTGTAATCGGTGATTGCCGGAGAGAGAAATCAAGTGACCAGTAGCCAGGCCGGTTAACATATTTGCTGTGATCACTGGATTAGCTGCTCCATAACGCGTTGATAAATCCGGCTGAGTTGTTGCAGATCGGCGGCGCTAACAGACTCATTAACTTTATGAATTGTTGAATTTAGTGGTCCCAGTTCGACAACTTGAGCGCCCATTTGGGCGATAAATCGGCCATCGGAGGTACCACCACTGGTAGATAATTCAGGTTGGTAGCCACAATACTGGTCTATTGCCTGTATGACAGCATTGACTAACTCACCTTTGGCTGTCAGAAAGGGCTGGCCTGCCAGTATCCACTCAATCGTGTAATTCAGGTGGTGATTTTTTAGGATAGTTTCAACTTGTTCACGAATTTGGCTATCAGTCAGTTCTGTACTGAAACGGAAATTAAATTGAACTTGCACATTTCCAGGGATCACATTATGGCTGCCTGTTCCTGCGTGAATATTGGCAATTTGCATACTGGTCGCCGGGAAAAATTCGTTTCCTTCATCCCAGTGCGTATTGACCAGTGTCTGTAAAGCAGGAAGGACACGGTGGATTGGGTTATCAGCTAAATGCGGATAGGCAACGTGGCCTTGAATACCGTGGACGGTGAGATTCGCAGTCAGGGAACCGCGACGGCCATTTTTCACCATATCGCCAAGGCGATGCTGGCTAGAAGGCTCGCCGATCAGGCAATAATCCAATTGTTCACTGCGGGACATCAGAGCTTCAACCACTTTGACGGTGCCGTGGGTGGCTTTTGCTTCCTCGTCTGAAGTAATAAGGAAGGCCAGACGACCATTATGGTTGGGATAGGAGGCAACGAAACGTTCAGCAGCGACAATCATGGCAGCTAACGAGCCTTTCATATCTGCCGCTCCCCGGCCATATAACATGCCATTACGGATAGTTGGCTCAAATGGGGGATATTCCCACTGAGATTCATCGCCCGCCGGGACGACATCAGTGTGTCCGGCAAAGGCTAACGTCGGGCCTGTGCCGCGATAGGCCCAAAAATTGTTTGTATCGCCAAAGGGCATCCGTTCAACGGTAAAGCCAATTGCTTGCAAGTGGGCGATCATAATATCTTGGCAACCTCTATCGTCCGGGCTGACAGAGGGTTGCTTGATGAGTTGTTGTGCAAGTTCAATTACAGGACAAGTCATTTCAGAGTGCCTCAGCAAAAAATTGCTGATATTCATCCACTTTATAGCCTAATAGGCAATCACCTTTTGCAGAAATTAATAGTGGACGTTTGATAATAGCGGGTTGTTCCAACATCAACGCTTTTGCCGCGTCAGCATTATTAATTGTCGCTCGTTGTTGATCGGTCAGTTTACGCCAAGTTGTACCGCGGGTGTTAATCAATGATTCCCAACCCAGTTTGTCAATAAATGACTGCAAAAGCGCCGCATTTAGTCCATCAACACGATAATCATGAAACAGGTAAGTAATTTCCTGTTCTTCCAGCCAACGGCGGGCTTTTTTTATTGTGTCACAATTCTTAATCCCATAGAGAGTAAAAGCGGGTTGAGAAGATTTATCCAACATCATTTAACAGATCCTTAAAGAAAATTTAAATACCTAAACATAATGCTGGAAAATGCTAGTTTTATCCAGATGATATCCTGATTTTTATTACCGGAGATATCAAAACAGCGGGCCCAATTTTGTTGGCTCGTTTCATAGGATATATTGCTACATAACGTTTGCTACATAACATTTGCTACATAACAACAGTAAGAGCCGATCCTCGGTAATAAGCTCAAGGATCGGTTCGGGAGAAGTATTAGGCTACTCCATTTTTCCTATGTTGCAAATACATGATTGTTGCAGCCAGGCGGGAACGTACATTCAGTTTTTTTAACAAGTTTCTGATGTGTACCTTCACGGTCTCTTCAGAAATAAATAGGACATCCGCAACTTCTTTATTAGTCATGCCACTGGAAACTTCTTTTAATACATCTAACTCACGTTTGGTCAATTCAGATAAAGGATCAACATGTTTATGACGGTTAGCGAGATGTTGGTATATTTTTTCGCTAAATACAGTTTGTCCACGAGCAGCGTGGCGAATACTGCTTAATAACGAATCTAGATCGCTATCTTTAAGTAAGTAGCCATTGGCTCCAGCGTCAATAGCGGCGTAAACATCATTTCGATCATCTGAAACGGATAATACCAGTACATAGGAATTGATCCCTTTTCTACGGATAGATTTAATTGTGTCCACGCCTGAAAGACCATTCATATTGAGATCTATCATAATGACATCAGGTTTCAGCTTGCATGCAATATTTATTGCTTCTTCACCATTGTCAGCTTCTGCTGTCACGGTAAGCGCTCGATCGAGCTCTACAATCTGTTTCAAGCCATGGCGAATGAGAGGGTGGTCATCAACTATCATCACTGAATGGTTATACATTTTCCTTCTCCCTTAATAAGTAAAGCCACGAAATGCAGACTTTGAATTTGATTAAAAGGCAGTAATGAATGGGTCTGCCATAAATTAAATTGCTATGAAAAAATTTTACCAAAACCGATTGATTTACAGAATTGATAGCTCTGTAAGTCCAGAAAGCACATCCTGATATAAAAATATAAATAGCGCAAATTAGTTTGATAAGTAAAAAAAGAAGATGAGTAATTTTCACAAAAAACACATAACTTCCTGGCTTAAAATGATGTTAAAAATCAATAAATTAAATTTGTGATTATTAGATTTGTTTTCTTTTATAAAATTTATTTTAATTGAATTTATATTGAGAGTTTTTTTATGTGATAATTATTGTCGTTATTATAATTTTAGTGATATTGTATGAATGATAATGTTTCTCTCTTTATTTTCCTATATAAAGTAGGGTCGTTAGTGGATAACTTGGGTAGTGTTTTTTATGAGCAAATAAAGTGCTACTTTATTGATAAGGCGCTGTCAATGTTATGATTTGACACACAGTACCTATTATACTGCTCCCGCTCTTACTCCAGATTGTAGATTGTATATAAAGGATCCGACGATGGATGAAAAATTAAAACAGAGTGCATTGGATTTTCACCAGTTTCCACAACCAGGGAAAATCACGATTACTCCGACTAAGCCCCTGACAACTCAGCGAGATTTAGCCTTAGCTTATTCACCAGGTGTTGCCGCGCCTTGCCTGGAAATTGCAGAAGATCCATTAGCGGCTTATAAATATACGGCGCGTGGCAATCTTGTGGCCGTGATATCTAATGGTAGCGCGGTCTTAGGATTGGGGAATATTGGCGCACTGGCAGGTAAGCCAGTGATGGAGGGAAAAGGTGTCCTGTTTAAAAAATTCTCAGGTATTGATGTATTTGATATTGAAGTCGATGAGTCTGATCCTGATAAGTTGATTGATATCATTGCGGCGCTGGAGCCGACATTTGGGGGAATTAACCTCGAAGATATTAAAGCACCGGAGTGTTTCTATATTGAGAAAAAACTTCGGGAAAAAATGAACATTCCGGTATTCCATGATGACCAGCATGGTACAGCGATAATTTGTACCGCTGCTGTTTTGAATGGCTTGCGGATTATGAAAAAAGAGATTTCAGCGGTTCGCTTAGTTGTTTCTGGCGCCGGTGCTGCCTCAATTGCCTGTATGAATTTACTGGTTGCGCTTGGGTTGCAACGCAAAAATATTGTGGTATGCGACTCTAAAGGGGTGATTTATCGCGGTCGCGATAAAAATATGGAAGAGACTAAAGCTGCTTATGCGATTGAAGACAATGGCAGCCGCACATTAAGTGATGTTATCCCTGGTGCGGATATTTTCCTCGGATGTTCCGGCCCTGGCGTGTTGACTCAGGACATGGTGAAAACGATGGCCAAAGATCCACTCATCATGGCATTAGCAAACCCTGAACCGGAAATTTTGCCGCCATTGGCGAAACAAGTTCGCCCTGATGCCATCATTTGTACCGGTCGGTCTGATTATCCGAATCAGGTTAATAATGTGCTCTGTTTCCCGTTTATTTTCCGTGGCGCGCTGGATGTTGGCGCAACAACCATTAACGAGGAGATGAAGCTTGCTTGTGTTCATGCGATTGCTGATTTGGCGCTGGCGGAACAGAGTGAAGAAGTGGCTTCTGCTTATAATGATCAGGATCTGTTTTTTGGTCCTGAATATATTATTCCTAAACCATTTGATCCGCGCCTGATTGTGAAAATTGCCCCGGCAGTTGCCAAAGCGGCAATGGATTCCGGCGTGGCAACCCGTCCGATTAAAGACTTTGGCGCATATATTGAGAAGCTAAATGAGTTTGTCTATAAAACAAACTTGTTTATGAAACCTATTTTTTCGCAGGCTAAGAAAGCGAAAAAGCGTATCGTTTTGGCCGAAGGAGAGGAAGTACGTGTATTGCATGCGACTCAGGAATTGATCTCTCTTGGGCTGGCTTACCCGATTCTCATTGGTCGCCCTAGTGTTATCGAAATGCGTATTCAGAAACTGGGATTGCATATTGAAGCGGGTAAAGACTTTGAAGTCGTTAATAATGAGAATGATCCGCGCTTCAAAAAATACTGGCAGGAATACCATAATATTATGAAACGTCGAGGTGTTTCTGCTGAACAAGCTCGCCGGGCGGTTATCGGTAATCCAACCCTGATTGGGGCGATTATGGTGCTGCGTGGTGAAGCTGATGGTCTGATTTGTGGTACCGTTGGCAGTTACAGTGAACATTACGAGGTTGTGAGAAACGTATTTGGTTTCCGTGATGGGGTTCATACTGCCGGTGCAATGAATGCACTGATGTTGCCAAGCGGTAATACTTTTATTGCGGATACTTATGTCAATAATGATCCAACGCCTGAACAATTGGCCGAGATTACCCTTATGGCGGCAGAAACTATCCGCCGTTTCGGTATCGAACCAAAAGTTGCGCTGCTTTCTCATTCAAGTTTTGGTTCCACTGATTGCCTCTCAGCACGGAAAATGCGCCAGACGCTGGAGTTGGTGAATAAAATGTCACCTTCACTTGAAATTGATGGTGAAATGCATGGTGATGCTGCATTGGTTGAAAGTATTCGCCGTGACATCATGCCAGATAGCCCATTGAAAGGGGCGGCTAATCTGTTAATTATGCCGAATATGGAATCTGCCCGTATTAGTTATAACTTGCTACGTGTCACCAGTTCTGAAGGCGTTACCGTTGGTCCAGTTCTGATGGGGGTTTCCAAACCGGTACACATTTTGACACCAATTTCTTCTGTACGCCGTATCGTTAATATGGTTGCTCTGGCGGCAGTTGAAGCACAAACTCATCCGCTGTAATACTTATTGCCCCTGTTCCCTATATGGACATGGGCTGTTTGTTGTAAACGATTCTTATTATCTATACCTAATAGATTTCGAGTTGCAGCGCGGCGGCAAGTGAACGAATCCCCAGGAGCATAGATAACTATGTGACTGGGGTGAGTGAAAGCAGCCAACAAAGCAGCAGCTTGAAAGATGAAGGGTATATATGATGCGAAAAACATTAATATGGATAATGGACATGATAAAATTTCTCACGACTGTAAAATCTTTTCTGATTATCTGTGGTTTACTGATCTTATCTGGATGTGTATCTGTACAACAAAAACCAACTCTCCAAACGCTTTCACCGGAACTAACTCAGCAAGGGGCTATTATCGATCTTAAAACAGGTCACGCCCTGACCCCTGATGAATTGCTCAATCGATTGGCGCCACATCAGCGGATAGTAGTGGGTGAAAAACATGATAATCCATATCATCATCAGATCGAGCTTTGGCTGGTTCAGCAACTTCCGCGCAAAAGAGAACAGGGTTCGGTTCTGTTAGAGATGATTAACCCTGATCAGCAGCAAAAAGTGAATAAAGTTAAGAGTTGGTTGCAAACTAAGCCTATTGTGCGTGAAAGCCGTATAAAAGAGCTTCTTACATGGCGAGAGGGGTGGCCGTGGGAGTTGTATGGCGGATTGGTCATGGAGCTGATATCTCAGCCTTATCCGTTGCTGTCTGCAAACTTGGATCGCAGTGAAATTAAAGCGGCTTACAGTAACCCTCCGCTCCTCCAGGGGAATATTTCTGTTGCTGAAAATGTTAAAGCGCAGATTAAAGCGGTGATTGAAGATGTCCACGGTGGTGAAATAACGGAACAACAGTTATCTGCCATGACAACTATTCAGCAAATGCGGGATCGCAGAATGGCGGAACAGTTACTTAAAGCGCCGGTTCCCGCCACACTGATTGCGGGTGGATATCATGCAACGAAAGTAATGGGTGTTCCTCTACATGTTAAAGATTTATCGCCCCAAGAGGACCTTGTTGTGTTGATCATGGCTGAAAAAAGCAATCTACTGGATAGCCAATATGCTGATTATGTCTGGTATACGCCAGTAAAGAAACCATAGATATTTTAAACAAATATCCCCGTTATCTTTCAAGTTGTCTCTTTGTTGGCTGCACTCGCTCACCCCGGTCACATAGTTAGCTATGCTCCCGGGGATTCACTCCTTTGCCGTCGCGATACATCTTGAAATCCATAGGGTATAGTGGTCTTTTCCCTTATATAAAGGGCTTTGGCACAAGGATGTGCTCAAGTTAACGATACATGTAAAAATAATTTTCATTAGCATATGAAATTAATTATCATTACTAAATGATAATTAAAATTATGCGCTATCATCCATGTTGACGCTGACACACCCGGCCTTTCAAACGAGTCATTTTAAAAAAGGGCTCGTTTCTGCTATTGCTGCTCATCTCATTTTGGCTGGCTGGATTATCTACCAGCCAGAAGAAATTGCCGTTGATGAACTGATGCCACCGCCGGCGGTGATGATGGAGCTTTCATTGTTGACAGAAGCGACGCATCAGGTACAAAAACAACCTATTGGTATTGAACAGCAACTTTCTGTTGCCAGCCGACAGCAGGAAAGTGAGGTTAATGAGATTAAAACGCCTGAGCTTATGAAAGATGAACAGGCGCAGATTCTGGTGCATAAACCTAAAAAGCAGAAAAAGCGCCATGAAGAGATTAAAAAGACACCACTGGTGAAGCACCAGCAGGTAGAAGAACAAGAGAGTGAAAAATCTCAAAGTAGTGCTGCTATGGTAAGCAGTACTGCCACTTCCACTAATCTGACTTCGCGGGTTGCTGCTGCTTATGACAGTGATTCAAAGGCGGTTGCTGATGCGGATGCGCTATGGCGAGCGGAAGTTATCGGGCATTTAAATCGATATAAACGTTATCCAGAGGATGCACAGAGAAGAAACCGCACGGGTCGGCCTACAGTCAGATTCACGATTGATAAACAGGGCTATGTTACTCACAGTGACTTAGTTCGTCGTTCTGGAACTCATTCTTTAGACAGGGAAGCGAAGCAAGTTCTGGCAAGGGCGCAGCCGTTGCCAGCTCCCCCCAATACCGTTTTAAACGGTAATGAAATTACGATAGAACTTCCGATTGATTTTAGTTTAGTTAATTAATATTTTTGAACGATTTAAGGACAGCATATATGTTAAGGCAGCAAGCGCGATTTGCCCTGAAAACTAAAGGGCTGTTATTGATATTTTTATTGAGCGGCTGGTTGAATTCTGCCGCCGCAGAGGAAGAAATTATGCCACCAAAGGCGATGAAGCAACCACACCATATAACTATTCACGATGATACTCGTATAGATGATTATTACTGGATGCGGGATGATACTCGTAAGGATCAAAAAGTTATTGATTATCTGACCGCCGAAAATAAATATACCGAACAGGTGTTAAAACCCGGTGAACAGTTGCGGGATACGTTATACGAAGAAATGGTTGGCAGGATGAAGCAGGATGATCAATCAGTACCCTATACTTATAATGGGTATATTTATCGGGCAACTTATGAAACTGGCAAAGATTTCCCGATTTATCAGCGTAAACCTGCTGATGGCTCATCAGATTGGCAGGTGCTGGTCGATGGTAATGAGAGAGCCAAAGGGCATGAATATTATCAATTGAGTAATTTTGCGATTACTCCAGATAATAAACGTATTGCGATTGCTGAAGATACGCAGGGGCGCCGTAATTATCAGATCTCTTTTAAAGATATTGCTGACAAACAGTGGAATAACGATGTAATAAACAATACTTCTGGTAATATTGTTTGGGCGAATGATAACAATACGTTGTTTTATGTGCGCAAGCATTCACAAACATTGTTGCCATATCAGGTATTTCGTCATCAATATGGTACTAATACCAGCGAAGATCAGAAGATATATCAGGAAGAAGATGAGCGTTTTTATTTAGGCATATCTAAAAGCACTTCCCGTGATTATATTATGTTGTCGATAACCAGTAATTCGACTTCTGAATATTTGCTGATTGATGCAAACAAACCACAAGCGGAACTGCAACTCTTTTCTCCTCGTAAGGAAGGCCGAGAGTATTATATTGACCATTTCCGCGATCATTTCTACATCCGTTCAAATCATGAAAATGAAACCTATGGGCTTTATCAGACGGACGCCATCAATACGCCGTGGAAAATAGTCATTGCTCCGCAGCAGGATAGTGATCTTGAAGATTTCGATCTGTTTAATGACTGGTTAGTCGTACAGGAACGAACAAAAGGATTACCGACAATTCGTCAAATTAATTGGCAGACACAACAAGAAAAACAGATTAAGTTCGATGATCCAAGTTATATGGCATGGATTGATTACAACCCTGAACCCGATACTGATTTTGTCCGTTATGGTTATTCATCCATGACGACACCAAGCTCAACATTCCAATGGAATATGAAAACAGGTGAGCGGGAATTACTTAAGCAGCAAGAAGTAAAAGGTTTCGATAAACATCATTATGAGAGCCAGCGTATTTGGGTGAAGGCTCGTGATGGCGTTGAAGTTCCTGTCTCTCTGGTTTATCGAAAATCACTGTTTAAAAAAGGCCAAAACCCGATATTAATATATGGTTATGGAGCTTATGGTATCAGCATGGACCCTTCATTTAGCTCACCGCGATTGAGTTTATTAGGTCGGGGCTTTGTTTACGCATTAGTACATGTACGTGGTGGCGGAGAACTGGGTAAGAAATGGTATCTACAGGGTAAAGTCGAAAATAAAATGAATAGTTTTAATGACTTTATCGATGTGACTAAAGCACTGATTGCTCAGAAATATGGTGACAGCAAACGGGTTTATGCGATGGGAGGGAGTGCTGGTGGTTTGCTGATGGGTGCTGTGATTAATCAGGCACCGGAATTATATCGCGGCGTGGTTGCTCAAGTTCCCTTTGTTGATGCCGTGACAACCATGCTTGATCCTTCTATTCCTCTGACAGTAGGAGAATATGAGGAGTGGGGTAATCCTGAAAATAAAGAGGATTATTCCCGGATTAAATCATATAGTCCGTATGACAATATAAAACACCAACGTTACCCAAATTTATTGGTGACGAGTGGATTTTATGATTCCCAAGTGCAATATTGGGAACCGACTAAATGGGTAGCAAAATTACGGGATATGAAGGAAGGTAACTCTATTTTATTATTAGAAACTAATATGAGCGCCGGGCATGGTGGTAAATCAGGCCGATTTAATCGATTAAAAGATACTGCAATGGATTACAGTTTTATTTTGATGCTGGATGACGCTAAAAAGTATTTTCCGCAATTAAAAGATAACTGAAATAAATTATAAATAATATAAATTTGTTATTTGAAGCACTGATAATAATTTATCAGTGCTGAATATTTTTGTTTTCTGAATACTGGTATGTGAGCAAATATTGATTTGTATGCATTTAGGATAATTGAAATGAAAATAATGACAAAGATAGCAGGGGCTAGCGTGGTTTTAATTGGGCTGCAAGGGTTTGCTTATGGTGAGGAAAAGCAAGAGAGGAAATCAGATAAGGTAATGAAGTTCAGTAGCCTTAAGGTTTCTGGTTCGCAGGATGATGCGGAAGTGAGGGCAATGGAAAGGCCCGGTTCTTACAGTTCTAAAGGTGAAGATACAAAACTTCAATCAATGGATAGCATATTACGTAGTATGCCAGGGACTTATACCCAAATAGATCCGGGTCAAGGAACGGTGAGTGTGAATATTCGTGGATTAAGTGGATTTGGTCGAGTAAATATGATGGTTGATGGTGTTAGTCAGAGTTTTTATGGCACATCACCCACCAGCATAACCCACGGTAATAGCCTTCAGAGTCAGTTTGGTTCATTAATTGATCCTAACTTTATTGTCGGTGTGGATATTAGCCGGGGACAATCTGATGGATCTGATAGTGTCAACGCATTAGCAGGTAGTGCTAATTTCCGTACAATTGGTGTTGATGATGTGATATTCAGTGGTAATACACTGGGAATACGTACAAAAATGCTCTATGGCGATAATGGAATTGGTCATAATGGCATGATAGCCGTCGCCAGTAAAACTCAGGCTTTTAGTTCTGAAGGATCAATTGGCGCTATATTGGCCGCCAGTGGACATTCAATTGATGCAAATTATAAAAATGGGGATGGAATATCAAGTGATGAATTTGGTACTAATAAATATTTTAAACAGAAACCAAATTCGCAATTAATGAAATTAAATATTAAGCCAAATGAATTTCATGATATGGAATTAAATGGTCGCTTGTATCACAATAAATTTACCCATCGTCATATTGATAGCGAGGATTTTTATCTGAAATACAACTATAAGCCGTTCAGTGAATTGATTGATATGAAATTGTTGGTTAGCACTAGTGGAAGTGATCAAATATATAATACTGCACTTAATGCGTTAATAAAAAGTAAAACTAAAAATAAGTCAAACACTATTAATCTCAGTAACATCAGCCGTTTTAATTACGGAGATACAGATTTTGATCTGATATTCGGTGGTAAGTTGATGAAAACTGAATATAGTAAGACGACTGATAGTATTTACTCTGATATAGAAGAGGAAGAAAAAAAGAAGGAATATAAAAAGAAAGATAGTGAAGCAAAAGAAAATAATAGTTTCGCACCAAGTGGTAAACAAGATATTGCCAGTATTTATAGTGGATTGAAAATTACTCGTGATATTTACCAAGCTAATATTAATCTTAATTATATTGATTACAGTGTAAAGGGCCATAAACCAGCCTGTGAGCCACGAGTTAACTGTTTCCCTCAAGGTAAAGCCGAATTGAATTTGAAAGAGCGTGGATTTAATCCAAGCGTTCTGCTATCAGCGGAAATCATTCCTGAATTCCAGCCTTTTGTGAGTTATACTCATTCAATGAGAGCGCCGAACGTACAGGAAATCTTCTATGGCAATGAAGGTGGCGCATCAATTAATCCATTCCTGAAAGGAGAAAAAGCAGATACTTATCAAATCGGCTTTAATAGTTACCGTCCAGACATGATTGTAAAAGGAGATACTTTCCGTCTGAAAGCAGCCTGGTATCATACTAAGATAAAGAATTACATCAGTAGTGATTTATATGCTCTGTGTAAAGATGGTAGGGTATGCCAATCTTCGAAATTATCAGAAGAAGATTGGAAGCATGTTGACGCAAATTTTGGTATACATATTTATAGCAATAGCATAACTCCGGTAAGAATGCGCGGTTATGAAGTCTCTGCTGATTATGATGTCGGTGTATTTTATAGCAAGTTGGCTTATAGTCGACAAAAAACAAGCCAACCGACTTCTATTTCTACATCGATTTTTGGGGCAGATCCTGCATCACAATTACCTGAAAGTTTTATGACTTTGGATACAGGGGTTCGCTTATTAGGCGAAAAACTTCGTATTGGAGCGATAGTTAAATATACCGGTAATTCCTATAAGCTAGATTCAGATCCCTATAATCAGGATAGTGATGGGCGAACGGTGATGGAAAAGGAGAAAAAAATTCCAACCGTGGTCGATTTTTACAGTGATTATAAAATAAATAAAAATGTGCTACTTAAATTCTTGGTACAGAATTTGACAAACAGAAACTATTCTGAAGCACTTAATCGTATGAATAATACGGCTGCATTAATGAATGAATCCACTTCTGCTAATCAAACCGCTCGGGGCCGGACCTATATTGCCGGTGCAGAAATCCGTTTCTGACATAGGAAAAATAAGTGGCAAAGGAAGGCCACTATTTCAGATTTGCAGATCGTTTTTTCCGTTCTTTCTTGATTTTCAATACTTCACTTTCAATCCAGCCATCTTGTAAACGGGTTTTCATAGCATCACCAACATGTACCTGTTTGGTTTGTTTTAGTAATTCTCCATCCGGTGTTTGACTGATGCTGTAACCACGGGCCAGTGTTGCCAGAGGGCTAACTGCTTCCATCCGTGAACAGGAAATGGCAAATTTCTCTCTGGAACGGCTGATTTGCCTTTCAATCATTTGTCTTAACCGAAAATCTTGTTGCTGAATCTGTTGGCTATATTGGTGGATCTGCGGACTAGGTTCAGCGTACCAGAGCCGTTGCTGTAATTTCTTATAAGTCAGATCACTTTGTCTCAAATGTCGTTGCAAGCTGTCAGTGAGCCGCTGGCGTAAACTGACTAGTAAATTTTGTTGACGCGCTAGTCGTAAACGAGGATGTTGTTGTTGTAAACGATGAGAGACCAGACTGAAAACACGCTGTTTCTGGGCAAAGAAGTAGTCCATTGCCATTTCCAGCCGTTGTTGCTGCGACTGAATGTGACGTAACAATTCGAGCTGATTACGGCTGACTAACTCAGCCGCCGCTGATGGTGTCGGGGCGCGTAAATCTGCTACAAAGTCAGCAATGGTAACATCCGTTTCATGACCGACTGCACTGACTATCGGAATATCACTGTGAAAAATGGCTCTGGCGACGTGTTCGTCGTTGAAACTCCATAAGTCTTCTAAAGAGCCGCCTCCACGTCCGACAATCAGTACATCACACTCCTGCCGTTCATTGGCTAATTCAATAGCTCGGATAATCTGTAACGGTGCTTCTGTTCCCTGAACCGCTGTCGGATAAATGATGATGGGCAGTGATGGATCACGGCGCTTTAAAATATTCAAAATATCATGCAGGGCTGCGCCACTGGTTGAAGTAATTACACCAAGCTGTTGAGCCGGGGATGGCAATGGTTTTTTATGGCTTTGGTCAAATAACCCTTCTGTGCTGAGTTTTTGTTTCAATAGTTCAAACTGTTGCTGTAACAGACCATCACCGGCGGGTTGCATACTTTCAACAATAAGCTGATAGTCCCCTCTTGGCTCATAAAGCGTAATTGCCGCACGAACCAAAACTTGCTGACCATTTTGCGGCCTGAATGTTACCCGTTGATTGCTATTGCGAAACATCGCCGCTCGCACTTGGGCACGTTCATCTTTTAGCGTGAAATACCAGTGCCCGGAGGAGGGCTGAGAAAAATTGGATATTTCAGCGCTTAGCCAAATTCTGCCCATTTCCATTTCAAGCAGTTGCCGAACCGTCTGATTGAGACGGCTGACAGAAAAAATTCCAGTATTAAAAAGTAGTGACATGTGAGAAAGATCAAATTTCAAAACAATAACTTAATGTGCTGATACTAACCTGCATCATGAAGTAAGCAAGAAATTTTTTAATAAAATGCTGGAGGCAACCGATTACGTTCTGTATAATGCCGCGGCAATATTTTATCCCTTAAATTTTCAGCAGCTTGGTGAGATATTGCTTATGTTACGAATTAAAAAAGAAGCTTTAACCTTTGATGATGTTCTGTTAGTTCCTGCTCACTCTACTGTTCTACCTAACACTGCTGACCTGTCTACTCAACTGACCTCCACCATTCGTCTAAAAGTTCCAATGTTGTCTGCCGCTATGGATACTGTCACTGAATCCGGTTTGGCTATCGCATTGGCTCAAGAAGGTGGCATGGGTTTCATCCATAAAAATATGTCTATTGAGCGTCAGGCAGAAGAAGTTAGCCGAGTCAAAAAACATGAGAGTGGTGTTGTGACAGATCCAGTCACTGTGGCACCTGAAACAACGCTGCGTGAAGTTAAAGAATTGACAGAACGTAATGGTTTTGCGGGTTATCCGGTTGTCACTGGAGGAAATGAGTTGGTTGGTATTATTACTGGCCGTGATGTCCGTTTCGTTACCGATTTGGATCAGCCTGTTACTGCGGTAATGACGCCTAAAGAGCGTCTGGTGACAGTAAAAGAAGCTGAAGCCCGTGAAGTTGTGTTGCAGAAAATGCATGAAAAACGTGTTGAGAAAGCGTTGGTAGTTGATGAAAATTTCCATCTGCTCGGCATGATCACAGTTAAAGATTTTCAGAAAGCAGAACGTAAACCGAACGCCTGTAAGGATGAACGTGGTCGTTTACGTGTTGGTGCCGCGGTTGGCGCTGGTGCTGGCAATGAAGCGCGTATTGATGCATTGGTTGCCGCTGGTGTTGATGTTTTGCTTATTGATTCCTCGCATGGTCATTCAGAAGGGGTACTGCAACGTATCCGTGAAACTCGTGCTAAGTACCCAAATCTACAAATCATTGGTGGTAACGTGGCGACTGGGGAAGGCGCCAAAGCATTGGTAGAGGCTGGCGTCAATGCGGTTAAAGTCGGTATTGGTCCCGGTTCTATCTGTACTACCCGTATTGTTACCGGTGTAGGAGTGCCGCAAATTACCGCTATCTCTGATGCTGTTGAAGCGTTGGAAGGCACTGGTATTCCAGTTATTGCTGATGGCGGCATTCGTTTCTCTGGCGATATTGCCAAAGCTATCGCAGCGGGAGCGTCGTGCGTTATGGTGGGTTCTATGTTGGCAGGGACAGAAGAATCACCAGGAGAAATTGAGCTGTACCAAGGACGTTCATTTAAATCTTACCGTGGCATGGGATCATTAGGGGCGATGTCCAAAGGCTCTTCTGATCGATATTTCCAAACTGATAATGCCGCAGACAAACTGGTACCGGAAGGTATTGAAGGTCGTGTTGCCTACAAAGGCTTGCTGAAAAACATTGTCCATCAGCAAATGGGAGGCTTGCGCTCCTGCATGGGTCTGACTGGCTGTGCAACTATTGATGAATTGAGAACCAAAGCAGAATTTGTTCGCATTAGTGGTGCTGGCATTCAGGAAAGCCACGTTCACGATGTCACCATTATCAAAGAGTCTCCAAACTACCGGTTAGGTTTGTAATCCATATTTGTTGTGGCCCGTATAAGGGCCGCTTATCTTTATTTGTTACTTGTTTTTTTGGAATTCACCGCACATGACAACTAATATCCATCAGCACCGCATTCTTATCCTTGATTTTGGTTCGCAATACACTCAATTGGTTGCTCGCCGTATCCGTGAAATCGGGGTTTATTGTGAACTTTGGGCATGGGATGTCACTGAGGAGCAAATCCGCGAATTCAACCCAAGCGGTATTATTCTTTCCGGTGGTCCGGAAAGTACTACAGCACAAGGAAGTCCACGGGCTCCTGAATATGTTTTTAACGCGGGCGTTCCGGTTCTGGGCGTTTGCTATGGCATGCAAACGATGTCAGTACAATTCGGTGGTAAGGTAGAGGATTCTACTAAACGTGAATTTGGCTATGCTCAGGTTGAGATTAAAGCGGAAAGCGCATTATTCCGTGGAATTCAAGATTCATCAAATGAGCAAGGTAAACCATTATTGGATGTATGGATGAGTCACGGTGATAAAGTCACTTCAATTCCTGAGGACTTTATCACTATCGCCAGCACTGATACCTGTCCATTTGCCATTATAGCGAATGAAGAAAAACGTTTTTATGGCGTGCAATTCCACCCGGAAGTCACCCATACCCATCAGGGGCAGCGTATATTGGAACGTTTTGTACTGGATATATGCCAATGTGAAGCGTTGTGGACACCTGCTTCTATTATCGAAGATACCGTTGTGCGCTTGCGTGAACAAGTTGGTGAAGATCACGTTATTTTGGGGCTGTCCGGTGGTGTTGATTCCTCTGTCACCGCCTTATTACTGCATCGCGCAATTGGTAACCGCCTGACCTGTGTATTTGTTGATAACGGCTTACTGCGTTTGAATGAAGCTGATCAGGTGATGGAAATGTTTGCCGGCAAATTTGGACTGAATATTGTTCATGTTCCCGCAGAAGATCGTTTCCTTGCTGCATTGACTGGCATTCATGATCCGGAAGAGAAACGCAAAACGATTGGCCGTGTGTTTATTGAAGTCTTTGATGAAGAGGCAAGTAAACAGACTCAGGTTAAATGGCTGGCACAAGGCACTATTTACCCAGATGTCATCGAATCAGCGGCATCAGCGACAGGCAAAGCACACGTTATCAAATCTCATCATAACGTAGGTGGTTTGCCGGAAGAGATGAAATTGGGTCTGGTGGAACCGCTGAAAGAGCTGTTTAAAGATGAAGTACGCAAGATTGGTTTGGAATTGGGATTGCCTTATGACATGTTGAACCGTCATCCATTCCCAGGTCCAGGTTTGGGTGTTCGCGTATTGGGTGAAGTGAAGAAAGAGTACTGCGATCTGCTACGTCTGGCTGATGCTATTTTCATCGAAGAGCTGCACAAAGCTGATTTGTACAATAAAGTCAGTCAGGCGTTTACCGTATTCTTGCCGGTTCGCTCTGTGGGCGTGATGGGGGATGGCCGTAAATATGACTGGGTTGTTTCGTTACGGGCAGTAGAAACGATTGATTTTATGACCGCACATTGGGCGCATTTACCATACGATTTCCTGGGCCGGGTTTCTAACCGGATCATCAATGAAGTCAATGGGATATCGAGAGTTGTCTATGATGTCAGCGGTAAACCACCTGCGACGATTGAGTGGGAATGATCCCGAATCCGGCATAGACTGGCACTAAAGTGTTGTGGCGGCTGGATCGACTCGGGCGTAGCCTCGCCGATCTGATGCAGATCGTGGCTGACCTTGAGCAGCGCAGCGGGCAGATTGGTTTTCCATGTGTTCGCGGCACTGGCCGAGTTCGAGCGCGGCTTAATCCGGGAGCGGACGCAGGCCGGGCCTGTGGCTGCAAACCGAAGCTGGACGACCAGCAGGTGCGCGAGATCAAAGCCCTGTTGCGCGATCCCGATATTCAGGTGGCCGAGGTGGTCCGCCGTTATGGCGTGTCCCGAACCACACTTTACAAGCATGTCGGCGTCATCACGCCGCGCCAATGAGGATTTGGGATGACCCAACAACTAGACGCCGCAAACAGCGTGCGCAGCAAGGTTACTCCTAGAGCTGTTGCAGTGCCTGTATGTCCCGTCACGGCAGCGACTGAGGCTTTGGCGACAGAGGGCGGGCTCGAAGCCCGAGGGGCCATTTTCACGCGCTTTGAGGTGGTGGATTTCATTCTCGACTTGGTTGGTTACACAGAGGATCAACCGCTTCACGAAAAGCGTCTTTTGGAGCCGTCATTTGGTGGTGGCGACTTTCTGTTGCCGATCATTGAGCGGCTACTGAGTGCATGGCGGGCAGCAAGGCCGAGCGGTTCCGCGCTCGACGAACTAACCGATGCAATCCGGGCGGTGGAATTGCACCACGAGACCTTTAAGAGCACTAAAGCTGCCGTTGTCGCACTGCTCAGGCGGCAAGGGATCGCTGCGAATGCTGCGGTCACGTTGGCTAGTTACTGGCTGTCGCAAGGCGATTTCCTGCTGGCACCGCTGGAGGGGCAATTTGATTTTGTGGTTGGCAACCCACCCTATGTTCGTCAGGAGTTGATTCCGGCACCGCTGCTTGCAGAATATCGTAGTCGTTACCTGACGATGTATGACCGGGCAGATATCTACATTCCCTTCATTGAGCGGTCTCTGTCGGTTTTGTCGGATGGTGGCAGCCTAGGCTTCATCTGCGCTGATCGCTGGATGAAAAACCGCTATGGCGGGCCACTGCGCAGCCTCGTAGCCGAGCGGTTCCACCTGAAAGTCTATGTCGACATGGTGGATACACCTGCCTTCCACTCCGATGTGATTGCTTACCCAGCAATCACTATCATCAGCCGTGAAGTGCCGAGGCCAACGCGCATCGCTTACCGCCCGGCTATTGACCGTGCGACGCTGACCGCATTGGCAGGTTTGCTCAAAGCACCCTCGCTGCCGAAGGAAGTCGGCCCGGCGCGTGAACTTGCCCAAGTGACCAACGGTTCGGAGCCGTGGTTGCTGGAGTCATTCGACCAGATGGCGGTTATTCGCCGTCTGGAGGGGGACTTTCCCCTGCTGGAAGAGGCAGGGTGTAAGGTCGGGATCGGTGTTGCGACTGGCGCGGACAAAGCATTTATCGGGGATTTCGACGCGCTTAATGTTGAGCCAGACCGGAAGGTGCCGCTGGTAACAACCAAAGACATCATGACCGGCGAAGTGGAGTGGCGCGGTCTGGGTGTTATCAACCCCTTTGCTGAGCAGGGCGGACTGGTCGATCTTGACGAGTATCCCCGTCTGCGGCGCTACCTTGAGGCTCGACGAGAGGTGATCGCTGGGCGTCACTGTGCGCAGAAAGCTCCGGCCAACTGGTATCGCACAATTGACCGCATCACGCCGTCGTTGGCTGCGAGGCCAAAGCTCCTGATTCCAGATATCAAGGGACAGGCGCATATCGTCTATGAAAATGGTGAACTGTATCCTCACCACAACCTCTACTACGTCACGTCAGACGACTGGGATTTACGGGCCTTGCAGGCTGTCCTGCTATCCGCGGTCACTCGTCTGTTTGTGGCGACCTATTCAACGAAAATGCGGGGTGGATTCCTACGCTTCCAAGCTCAGTACCTGCGCCGCATTCGCATTCCGCACTGGGCTGAAGTGTCAGAACCGCTGCGCCGTGAGTTAGCCGAGGCTGCTATCAAACGGGACTTGCAAGCTTGCAACCGGGCTGTGTTCAGGCTCTACGACTTAAGCCAAGAAGAACGATCTGCCCTCGGGGGAAATGGAGAATAAATGGCGCTCGATCTCGTCGACTACGAACAGAAAGCCCGCGAAGCCGTGAAGGCGTTTTGGGGCAACCGCGAAGCAGCAAGACAAAAACAAATAGAGTCGGGCAAGGCCGACCAAGGTGAATGTGCCGGAGTCACCGCTGGCAAGAACATGGACGGGTTCTTGGCTTTGGTGCTCGACATCATCAAGGCCAATGGGCTAGCCCATGCTGAGATTCACCAGAACCGGGCGATGCTGACCCTGCCCGGATATTTTCGTCCGACTAAACTGTGGGATCTTTTGGTGCTCTACAAGGGACAATTAATCGCAGCCATCGAACTGAAAAGCCAAGTAGGCCCCTCGTTCGGAAACAACTTTAATAATCGAACTGAGGAAGCAATCGGGACGGCTCATGATTTATGGACAGCCTTCCGTGAAGAAGCGTTCGGCAAGCAACCGCGTCCATTTGTAGGGTGGATGATGATGGTTGAGGATGCGTCGGAGTCTCGTAAATCCGTCCGCGACTCGTCGCCACACTTTCCTGTGTTCGAGGAATTCAAGGGCGCGTCATATCTCAAGCGGTATGACCTGCTGTGTCAGCGACTGGTGCAGGAGCAGCTTTACACTACCGCTGCCGTCATCGCGGCGGAGCGCAGTGCAGTGAATACCGGCGATTTCGCGGAGCTGTCCTCAATGACCAGCCTCAAGACGTTCGTGGCAGCTTTGGCAGGCCACGTTGCGGCAGAAGCGGCACGATTGGGCTGAGATAGGAGCACCTATGTCCGATCTTAGCGGAAGTGAACGTCGGAAACTGGAAAGGCTGCTCGGAATGAGCGGCGGGTACGTCCTCAATTTTTCCGACCGAACCTTCGGCGACTTCTTCGACGAATACCGGGTGGAAATTGATGCTGAACGCTACCGAGCGCGCGGCACGTCGAAGGCTAACCGTATGCGCACCTTCTGGGAGTTGGAGGCGAACTATGTGGTGGGTCGAGTTATCGGCGGTTTGGTCGACTACGCCAGCGAAAAGCAGTGCTTTGGTGACAGCAACCCAGTGCTGATTGACGATTGCCGGAAGATCGCTCAGCGGCTTCTCAGTGACCAGCCGGTTGCTGAGCTAGATGCGCTGATAGCCATCGCGGATGAACGAGATTTCGAGGTGGTGGCGGAGCACGTTCGCGAAGCTATCGAGAAAAATCAACCTGAGGGCGGGTTAGACCGGCTTCATACGTTCGTCAACAAGTTTATCCGTGTAACATGTGCGCCTCACGGCATCACGATCACCCGTGGCAAACCGTTGCATAGCGTCTTTGGCGAGTATGTGAAGGCGTTACGTGATGGAGGTCATCTTGAGTCAGCGATGACCGAGCGTATCTTAAAGTCCAGCATCTCGGTGCTTGAAGCCTTTAACGATGTGCGGAACAACAAGAGCTTAGCTCACGACAACCCAATCCTGAATTATGAGGAAAGCCTGTTGATCTTCAATCACGTTGCGGCCTCGGTTCGGTTTATCAAGTCGCTAGAGGCGAGGATAAAAGCTAAAGTGACACAGGCGAAACACGGTGGTTGGGACGAAAGTATCCTTTTCTAGCCGCGATGGCATCGCACGGAACTTGGCTACCAAACCGTGCACTTTGAAAGGAGGGTGGCACCAAATGAAAGATAGATCGCATGATGAGGTCATGGCCGAGCACTTCCGCGCTGATCGACTTATGCAGCGGAGCTGCTTGCCGAAGTCCGTCGCGACGGTGACCCGGCCGAACTGGCCATTCTGTTGCGGCAGATGGCCTCGGAGCAGGATGCGAGGCAAGATGCAACCGATGTAGGGCGCAAACTAACCCCCTGATTAGAACGTGGTATCTTCATGGTCTTGTGAGTTCCTGTTGTTGCAATGTGCTGATTTATATGTATTTTTATTCGTAATTTATAAGAGTGGAAAGTTCCCAGAGTCTATAGACATCGATTGAAGCCTAAACTAAAAACACCAATAAAACTAAAGCGTTTTTTGATGTTTTTGTTTGTGGTATACACTGTGGATATTCACTTTAGCTTATTGTTAAAACTTGGTTTTTTCAGCTTTATTTTGTCTAAAATTTGGATTAGGTTTAGTGACAACAAATGGGTTATGCGCACAAATTCCACGACATCTATACCCGTCATCTTTCAAGTTGCCTCTTTGTTGGCTGTACTCGCTCACCCCGGTCACATAGTTTGCTATGCTCCCGGGGATTCACTCCCTTGCCGCCGCGATGCATCTTAAAATCCATAGGGTATAGTCTCTTCTTTCACCATTTTCAACTTTGGCTATAAATGATTGAGGACGGCCAAATGCTTGTGCCAGTTTTTCCTGTGTAATGCCTTTTTCCAAGAGTGTTTCGCGTAATAATCGGATAACATGCTGATATTCTTCTGAATAAATTGAGCTCATTCGTTTTGCCTTAATAAAAAATCCTAAGATAGAATATCTCTCATTTGTAAAAATATTCAAAAGTAAGAAAAAATAAATTTTACTGGCTAAATTATCAAAAATTTCAGGTTTGAAGTCTTTATGGCAGCAATAAAAGCACATAAAATAAAGACATTAAACTGGTTTTATAATTAGCTCACAGTTGGAAAGAACAACATGATAAATGAACAGTTTACTCGTTGGGATTCAGCAGAATACCTGAAAACCAAAGTAGATATGGCTGCGTATTTGAATGCCTGTATTGAAGAAGCGGGTGATGATCCTGCCTTTATTGTGCGTGCGTTAGGTACAATTGCGCGTGCGCATGGTATGACTCAGGTGGCAAAAGATGCCGGTCTGTCTCGTGAGAGTTTATATCGGGCGTTATCTGGTGACGGAGACCCTGAGTTTGGCACTATTCTGAAAGTCGTTAAAGCATTAGGTTTGAAACTCCATGTGACAGAGGAATAATATTGATCATAGTAATGAATAACCTGCTATTTGCCCGCTTGTTGTGGAAAGGGGAAAACTAAAAGGAGTGAACTATACTGGTTACAGAACAGGTTCACTCACTACTTTAGGCAGGGCGGGATTCCACTTTGTATTTAATTTAATCAAAGATAAGTTGACTACGGAATTCCCCTGACCAAATGGCTCTTCGACGTTTAGCCGCCTG
>NZ_JFGV01000037.1:0-51485 GCF_000612035.1 Photorhabdus aegyptia
TGAAAAAACAGCACGAAACTATCTGTCGATGGTGAAATTAGGCTGTATTCGACTCTTTTGCCGGAGATTATATAATTAAGGGACACTACCTAGTAAAAGCTCTTCTGAACTAAGTGTCTGGAGGATATATGCGAAAGAATTTTATCTAATATTTTGATTACGAAGTTTTTTTCTTAAGAAAGGCTTGAATTGAAGGAAAGGATACCTAAAACGATAAGGTAGGAACACTATGTCTGATTCAAGTCATAATTTCAAACTATACGTAAGGATTATTTGGTAAATAAGGAGCTATATGTGGGAAGATAAAAAAGTAATCCCACTTTATGCTCTATCTGAAACTTCTTTCTCCCTTACTATTTTCATTCCTGTTTTCGTATAGTATTGCTATCCATAAGTTTTGCAGAACACATACTTACTGATTGAATGATTTATATGAAAACTTCTTAACCTCTTGCAGAAGTATGTATGATAGGTATTTTTAATAGCTGTTGAATGAATGCTTGCTGATCATTTTTTTGTAGCCATATAGCATATAATGGACGTTCAATTAGTTCAGTGTTTGGATAAGAAACCAGTTCTGGATGTTCATTTTGCCAGTGTATTGGTAAGAAGGCGGCTCCTCTTACGCTATTGAGTAGTTGGCGGGCTATATGTGCTGAGGTGGTTGTGATGATGGGTAGCTGCTCACTTTTTAAGATCCGTTGTTCCTGATGATGGAAATCAGCTCCCCATTCTAGTTTGATGTAATTTTTAATTTGGCATTTCAGATTTTCTTCTGTTGTTAATAATTTCAAGCAAATATTCCCTAATAATAGGCTTTGGAACTCATCCATTTTAGGTGGTTCGGTAGTGATTAACAGATCTAATTCACGAGAATGAAGTTGTTTAACAAGGGATTGTCGTGTAGAAACCCGAGATTCTAATCTTAATTCCTGATGTTTTTTATAGAAATCTTGTAACCAGGGGGTTAAATATGCTTCCCATAGTGATGCGGTGGCACCAATTGTTAATTCAGTATGTTGAGAAGCGTGCATGATCTCCTTTTTAGCCAACTGCCAAGTACTCATCAGTGATTCAGCATAGGGAACAAGGCGCTCTCCTGCTGCTGTAAGACGGATGTTATTGCGGTGCCGTGTGAAAAGATGGGTACCTAATTGATTTTCTAGCTGGCGTATGCGAAAGCTAACTGCTGATTGCGTCAGGTACAATGATTCGGCTGCTCTCCCAAAGTGACGAGTTTTACTGACTTCCAAGAAGGTTTTCAGTAATTCAGTGTCCACATATATCTCCAATAATATTTATCGTTAAGATTTAAATTTTTTGTTTTACAGAACGCCAGGCCTATCTAATACTCCGCGCCATAATTGGCATGATAGTAACAGTACTAGAATTAGGAGTGTGTCAGATGGCCGAAAGCTTCATCACGACTAATCGTTTTTTTGATAACAAAAATTACCCTCGTGGGTTCTCCCGTCATGGGGATTTCACCATTAAAGAGGCGCAATTGCTAGAGCGCCACGGTTATGCGTTTAATGAGTTAGATCTTGGTAAACGCGAGCCTCAAACAGAAGTAGAAGAGCTGTTTGTTGCTGTTTGCCGGGGTGAACGGCAGCCTGTGACAATGGAAGAAAAAGTATGGACCAAATATCTTGCAAGGATTAGTCGTCCAAAACGTTTTCATACTCTTTCAGGCGGTAAGCCTCAGATCGATGCTTCTGATGACTATACCGACACTGATGATTAATATCATCACAAATTGTGAATATAGGGGCTTTGCCCCTTTTTCATTTCTAACCCGATTGTTTTTGTAATTGTATTAATAGCCTGTCCATACTGCGGTAGCTTAAAGCTTCCATGATATGTGGTTTTTCTATCTCTTTTTTTTCTTCTAAATCAGCAAGTGTCCGGGATGTTTTCAGAATTCGGTGCCATGCTCGGATTGAAAGCCCTAGTTTTATTAACGTTTGTTCAAGAAATACAGCATCGTTAGGTTTGAGCTTACAAAATGCCTCTGTCTCTTTGCTATTCAGATGAGCATTAATTTTTCCACAGCGTTTCAGTTGTATTTCTCGCGCTGCCAGCACTCTTAATCTTACATTTTTACTGCTTTCGCTTGATCTATTAGGGCTACTCAATGTTCCAATCGGTAACAGAGGCACTTCAATTGAGAGATCAAAACGATCCAAAAAAGGTCCAGAAAGTTTAGCTAGGTATCGAAGTATTTGCTGGGGGTTACTTCGATTGTGAATTCCCTGATGGTAGCCTGTCGGGCTAGGATTCATTGCTGCGATCAATTGAACTTGAGCAGGAAAACAAACTTTTGCTCTGGCTCGGGAGATAATTATTTCCCCTGATTCCAGTGGTTCTCTGAGAGCATCAAGGACTCTGCGTTCAAATTCAGGTAGTTCATCTAGAAATAGTACGCCATTGTGAGCAAGTGAAATTTCACCAGGTTTTGGAAGTCCGCCACCGCCAACCAGTGCTGCCATTGAAGAACTATGATGAGGCGCTCTGAATGGGCGTGTATGCCACTGTTCAGGTGGAAGGTAGGTATCCACCAGACTATTGATGGCGGCGACCTCAAGGGCTTCTTTGTTTGTTAATGGCGGTAATAAACTACATAGGCGGCTTGCCAACATTGTTTTTCCTGTCCCTGGTGGGCCAAGTAGTAAAAGATTATGTCCGCCTGCTGCTGTGATTTCCAGTGCGCGTTTTGCTTGTTCCTGACCAATAATATCCTGAAGATCTGGCTGTGATGGCTCTATTGAGGGTTTATGTTGGATCGTTGTTGTCAGTAGTTGTTTTTCTCCCTGAAGAAAGTGGCAGATGTGTAAGAGGTGTTCTGCCATTAACGTTTCATTCTGAGATAAGATTGCCAGCTCTATTGCGTTTTCTGTTGGTAGAATAAGTTGCCTTCCTGCTTCTCCTGCGCTGAGTGCAGCTGAAATTGCGCCGTTAACTTTTCGTAAACCACCGGATAGAGCGAGTTCACCAAGAAATTCATAATGATTTAGTGTATTGGTAGGTATTTGTTCTGAAGCGGCTAGAATAGCGATAGCGATCGGTAAATCATAACGACCACCTTCTTTGGGAAGATCTGCGGGCGCAAGATTGACGGTGATTCTTTTAGACGGATAGGTAAACCCGCTGTTGATCAACGCACTTCTGACACGATCTCTTGCTTCTTTTACGGCTGTTTCAGGTAAACCAACCAGAGTTAATCCAGGCAAGCCATTACTAATATGCGCTTCAACAGTAACAATTGGGGCATGAATACCTATAGTCGCTCTGGTATAAATAACAGCGAGGGCCATCCTATTCTCCTTCGTAAGAAAGGACATATGATGGACTGAAATTAGATAATAAATAGTTTTCTATTATTTTTTTGCGAAGCGGCTCTAATAAATATTTTGTGAAGCAGCGCGAAAGATTTTTTTAAACTTATCATTAAGTGATTTTTATTTCATTTTATTGATTTTTATGGTTTATTTTTTAATTTGGATTATAAAATTAATTATTTTTATATTCATATTATGGGGTTTTATTTAAGTCATGTTTTTAGATTGGTTTTATTGAAATAGTTTATTTGAAATTCAAATTTATATATTTTTCACAGTGAATAAATTTAGTGTGTTATATCATTCTGATTTATTTTTAATGAGAAGTTTTTATCACTTAGGTGATTAATAATAAGATCTTTACTTTTGGTTATAGTTGAATGATTTGTTTTTTATGTTACCGCTTTGTGTATTGTTTTGTTTATATCTAATCAGTTAGTTTTTATAACTTAAATTGGAGTATTTACTGGACAAATAATCTAAATAGTAAGTATTTTATTGAAAATAAACGATATTTTTTTATGTCGAGTAATAAAACAAAATAAATGTTGTCAAGCTATAAAGAACGTGATAACTCTTAAATATAGATTAAACAAACGAATTAAACGACCAAGATTATGAACACATTTGTCCTAGTGATTAGCCTAATTATTGTCAGCGTGGTGGTGATTATTATCCCACCGTGCGGGGCAGCACTTGGACGAAGAAAGGCTTAGAAAAACAGCCAGATCTCTCGAAGACCCCCGCACCGAAAGGCGCGGGGGTTTTTTTTCGACAAGCAAAATCAGATAGAGACGGAAACATACAACAGAACAAAATCTTGTCTCACAGGGTAAACACAGGGGATATGAAAAATGAACGGGGCGCAGTGGGTTGTAAAAGCATTACGAACGCAGGGGATTGATAAGGTTTTCGGCTACCCTGGTGGTGCGATCATGCCGGTTTATGATGCTTTGTACGATGGTGGTGTGGAGCATTTGCTTTGTCGGCATGAACAGGGGGCGGTTATGGCTGCAATCGGTTATGCGAGAGCCAGTGGTAAGCCGGGAGTTTGTATCGCTACATCGGGACCGGGAGCAACAAACTTAATCACTGGATTAGCCGATGCGTTGTTAGATTCTGTTCCTGTTGTTGCTATCACTGGTCAGGTTGGTTCTGAATTGATTGGAACTGATGCCTTTCAAGAAGTTGATGTTTTAGGTCTCTCCCTTGCTTGTACCAAACACAGTTTCTTAGTGGATTCACTGGAAAATTTACCTCAAATTATGGCGGAAGCCTTTTCTATTGCCACTAGTGGTCGACCTGGCCCAGTTTTGATTGATATTCCTAAAGATATTCAGCTGAAAGAGGGGAATTTGGTTCCACATTTGGTACCCGTTGAGCAAAAAGCGCCCTGTTCGGAAAGTGAATTAGAACAAGCTCGGAAGATGATTGCGGCGGCTGTAAAGCCAGTATTGTATGTCGGCGGTGGAGTCGGGATGTCTCAAGCAGTTTCTGTTCTGCGAGATTTTGTTGTGGAAACAGGTATGCCGGTTGTTTCTACGTTGAAAGGTTTGGGAGCTGCTGATTCAGAACATCCATGTTATCTGGGCATGCTTGGGATGCATGGTTCGAAAGCGGCCAATCTTGCCGTTCAGTCATGTGATTTGTTGATTGCTGTGGGTGCTCGTTTTGACGATCGTGTGACTGGCAAACTTAATACTTTTGCTCCACGTGCAAAAGTTATTCATCTGGATATCGATCCGGCAGAGTTGGGTAAATTACGTCAGGCTCATGTGTCGTTACTGGGGGATGTGAAGGCATTATTGCCCCGTTTGCAACAACCATTGTCAATTATGCCCTGGCAACAGGAAGTGAAATCTCTGAAAGCTGAATATCCTTGGTGTTATGACCATCAGGGGGAGAGTATCTATGCGCCTTGGTTATTGAAGCAGGTTTCAGATCGTAAAGCATGTAATACGGTTATTACTACCGATGTTGGACAGCATCAAATGTGGACAGCTCAGCATATGACTTTTGATGGGCCTGAAAATTTTATTACATCTAGTGGGTTGGGCTCGATGGGATTTGGTATCCCTGCTGCGATTGGCGCTCAGATTGCTCGACCGGAAGATATGGTGATCTGTGTATCTGGTGATGGTTCTTTCATGATGAATGTTCAGGAATTGGGGACAATTAAACGCAAACAATTACCAGTAAAAATTTTATTGTTGGATAACCAGCGGTTGGGAATGGTGCGGCAATGGCAGGAGCTGTTTTTTGATAAGCGATATAGCGAAACGACATTAACAGATAACCCTGATTTTGTCACATTAGCGAAAGCTTTTGATATTCCGGGGCAACATATCACGGATAAATCACAGATTAATGAAGCGCTGAATGCATTATTCACTAGTCAAGGCCCCTATTTATTACAGGTATCTATTGAGGAATTAGAGAACGTTTGGCCGTTGGTCCCTCCCGGTGCAAGCAATGAAACTATGTTGGAGAAATCACTATGATGCAGCATCAACTTGCAATCCATGCTCGTTTCCGTCCTGAAATATTAGAGCGTATCTTACGGGTAACGCGTCATCGTGGATTTCAGATCTGTTCCATGAATATGGATCAAACAATGGATGGCGATAATGTTAATATCGAATTAATTGTCGCCAGCCAAAAACCGGTTAATTTGTTGTCTTCACAACTGGCTAAATTAGTGGATGTCGCTGGCGTCAAGATCCTGCAACAAAAATCACAACTCATACGTGCATAACGTAGAAATAAAGGAATAAGAGAATGACGAAGCAATCCGATTACATTTGGTTCAATGGTGAGATGGTTCCTTGGGCAGATGCTAAAGTTCACGTCATGTCCCATGCTTTACATTATGGCACCTCTGTTTTTGAGGGAATTCGCTGCTATGACTCTCATAAAGGGCCCGTGGTTTTCCGTCATCGTGAGCATATGCAGCGTTTACATGATTCTGCAAAGATTTATCGCATGCCGTTGAGCCAAAGTGTCGATGAATTAATGGAAGCATGTCGGGCAACTCTTCGTAAAAATAATTTAGTCAGTGCTTATATACGCCCACTCGTCTTTATCGGTGATGTTGGCATGGGGGTTAATCCACCGGCTGGCTATAAAACGGATGTTATTATTGCCGCTTTTCCTTGGGGAGCTTATCTGGGAGAAGAAGCACTGGATCAAGGGATTGATGCGATGGTTTCTTCATGGAATCGTGCAGCGCCAAATACAATACCAACTGCGGCCAAAGCAGGTGGTAACTACCTATCTTCACTTTTGGTAGGTAGTGAAGCTCGTCGTCGTGGATATCAAGAAGGTATCGCATTGGATGTTCATGGTTATATCTCTGAAGGTGCGGGTGAAAATCTGTTTGAAGTAAAAGAGGGCATATTGTTCACTCCACCATTTACTTCATCTGCATTACCAGGAATTACTCGTGATGCCATTATCAAATTAGCGAAAGATTTGGGGCTGGAAGTGCGTGAACAGGTATTGTCGCGCGAATCTTTGTACCTGGCTGATGAAATTTTTATGTCAGGTACAGCGGCTGAAATCACACCTGTTCGTAGTGTTGATGATATTCAGGTTGGTATCGGTAAGTGCGGGCCTGTTACTAAGAAAATTCAACAAGCTTTCTTTGGTTTGTTTGATGGCACGACAGACGATAAATGGGGCTGGTTAGATCCGGTCAATCCTTAATAGAACTATACCTTTAGTAGAACTATAAATAATTTAACGGGCGGTTCGTTCCCCGCCTGTTTTGATGACACGGGAGTGAAAATAATGCCTAAGTACCGTTCTGCCACTACGACTCATGGTCGCAATATGGCTGGAGCTCGCGCTTTATGGCGCGCGACAGGGATGACCGATGCAGATTTTGGTAAACCGATTATTGCAGTAGTTAACTCATTTACTCAGTTTGTTCCCGGGCATGTTCATTTGCGGGACTTAGGTAAACTGGTTGCTGAACAGATTGAAGCATCAGGCGGTGTTGCAAAAGAGTTCAATACCATAGCGGTGGATGACGGTATCGCAATGGGGCATGGTGGTATGCTCTATTCTCTGCCGTCACGTGAATTAATTGCTGATTCTGTTGAATATATGGTGAATGCACATTGTGCGGACGCGATGGTGTGTATTTCCAATTGTGACAAAATTACCCCAGGTATGCTGATGGCGGCATTGCGCCTGAACATTCCGGTGATTTTTGTTTCCGGTGGTCCTATGGAGGCGGGTAAAACTAAATTGTCAGATCAGATTATCAAATTGGATCTGATCGATGCCATGATCCAAGGTGCGAACCCGAATGTCAGTGATGAGGATAGTAGCCAGATTGAGCGCTCAGCTTGCCCAACCTGTGGTTCCTGCTCAGGCATGTTTACCGCTAACTCTATGAATTGTTTGACAGAAGCGTTGGGCTTGTCTCAACCGGGGAACGGTTCATTACTGGCTACTCATGCAGATCGCAAGGTGTTGTTTCTGAATGCAGGCAAACGCATTGTTGAGCTGACTAAGCGCTATTATGAACAAAATGATAATAGTGTTCTGCCGCGTAGTATTGCAACGAAAGCCGCATTTGAAAATGCGATGATGTTGGATATTGCAATGGGTGGCTCAACTAATACCGTGCTTCACTTACTGGCGGCAGCGCAGGAGGGAGAAGTTGATTTCACTATGGCGGATATTGATCGTTTGTCTCGTCAGATCCCTCATCTATGTAAGGTTGCACCAAGTACACAAAAGTACCATATGGAAGATGTTCATCGTGCTGGTGGTGTGATCGGTATTTTAGGTGAGCTGGATAGAGCGGGTCTGTTGAATCATCAGGTTAAAAATGTTTTGGGTCTGGATTTGTTACAGACGCTTAATCAGTACGATGTGGTGCAAACGGCGGATGAATCAGTAAAGGAAATGTATTCGGCAGGCCCTGCGGGTATCCGTACTACTCAAGCATTTTCACAAGATTGTCGTTGGCCTTCGTTGGATACTGACCGTGTAGAAGGGTGTATTCGCGACATTGAACACGCCTATAGCCGGGATGGTGGTCTCGCTGTTCTATTTGGTAATTTGGCTGTAGATGGTTGTATTGTAAAAACTGCGGGGGTTGATAAGGGTAGTCTGATGTTCCGTGGGCCAGCCAAAGTTTATGAAAGTCAGGAAGATGCGGTTGATGCGATCTTGGGTGGAAAAGTTGTTGCTGGTGATGTGGTGGTCATTCGTTATGAAGGACCAAAAGGCGGACCCGGTATGCAGGAAATGTTGTATCCGACGACTTATCTAAAATCTATGGGGTTAGGTAAAAGCTGTGCATTGATTACCGACGGGCGTTTTTCTGGTGGTACCTCGGGTTTGTCGATCGGCCATGTTTCTCCGGAAGCGGCTAATGGTGGGTTAATCGGATTGGTTCAAGATGGCGATATTATTGATATTGATATTCCACTGCGGAAAATTCGACTTGATGTAGATGAAAGGGTACTTGCTACCCGTCAAGAAGCTGAATTTGCTCGCGGAGATAAAGCGTGGACACCGAAAGCTCGTGAACGTCAGGTATCGTTTGCCCTGAAAGCCTATGCTTCATTGGCGACTAGTGCGGATAAAGGCGCTGTCCGTGATAAATCTAAGTTAGGGGGATAATCGCATGGCTGCATTTCTTCCCTTAACTTCCACACCAAATGGTGCAGAGTATTTGAAGGCGGCATTAAGCGCGCCGGTTTATGAAGTTGCTCAGGTGACTCCTTTGCAGGAAATGGAGAAAATTTCTGCCCGCTTGGGAAATACTATTTTGGTAAAGCGGGAAGATCGACAACCTGTTCACAGTTTTAAGCTCCGTGGTGCGTATGCCATGATTGCAGGTTTGACTGAGGAACAAAAAAACCGAGGAGTGATTACTGCGTCAGCCGGTAATCATGCTCAGGGGGTGGCGCTTTCTGCCAATCGTTTGGGAATTAAATCTCTGATTGTTATGCCGGTTACTACTGCGGATATTAAAGTTGATGCAGTCCGTCGTTTCGGCGGTAAGGCTCTGTTGTATGGCGCTAATTTTGATGAGGCTAAAGCTAAAGCAATAGAAATGGCACAACAGGAGGGTTATACCTTTATTCCTCCGTTTGATCATCCCGCTGTAATCGCGGGTCAGGCAACACTGGCGATGGAACTTTTACAACAGGATGTGCGCTTGGATCGCATCTTTGTACCTGTTGGTGGTGGTGGTTTGATTGCTGGAGTGGCAGTGTTGATTAAGCAACTGATGCCAGAAATCAAAATCATTGGGGTGGAAGCGGAGGATTCAGCTTGCCTGAAAGCGGCAATGGAAGCTGGACATCCGGTAGATTTACCACGAGTTGGCTTGTTTGCTGAAGGTGTTGCTGTTAAGCGTATCGGTGATGAAACATTTCGTTTGTGTCAGCAATATGTGGATGGTGTTATCACGGTAGACAGTGATGCTATTTGTGCGGCGGTAAAAGATCTGTTTGAAGATGTACGTGCGATTGCTGAGCCATCCGGTGCATTGGCACTAGCTGGATTGAAAAAGTATGTTCAGCAGTATCAGCTTAAAGGTGAACGACTGGCGCATATTCTTTCTGGCGCTAATGTGAGCTTTCACGGGTTGCGTTATGTCTCTGAGCGTTGTGAATTGGGCGAGCAGAGGGAAGCATTGCTGGCAGTGACTATTCCTGAACATAAAGGGAGTTTCCTGAGTTTTTGCCAGAAGTTGGGCGATAGGGTGGTAACAGAATTTAATTATCGTTATACGGATGCAGATCCTGATCAGGCTTGTCTTTTCGTTGGTGTTCGCTTGAGTCGTGGTGAAATGGAGCGACAGGAAATTATCGAGGAATTGCGTACCGCAGGATATCAGGTTGCTGATCTTTCAGATGATGAAATGGCGAAATTACATGTTCGTTATATGATCGGCGGTCGCCCATCTAAGCCATTGAAAGAGCGCTTGTTTAGTTTTGAATTTCCTGAATCGCCGGGGGCGTTGCTCAAGTTCTTACAAACTTTGGGAACTCATTGGAATATTACGTTATTCCATTATCGCAATTATGGTACCGATTATGGCCGGGTGTTAGCCGCATTTGAATTGTCAGAAGCGGAAGTGCGTTTTAAGCGTCATCTTGATGCATTAGGCTATGCGTATCACGATGAGACGGATACCCCCGCGTTTAAATTCTTTTTAATGTGCCAAGCGTCTGAAGCAGCCGGAGGTTGATCGGTGTCTTGGTAATGAAAAAATGTATTCTATAAAACGACAAAATAGCGCCTTGTTAAGGGGCTATTTTGACAAGATTTAATATTCACCGAGGTTCCATTGGAAAGAACTCTATAACAAATTCTTTGATCATTGTGCTATTTCTTTTCTCCAACAGTGGGTTTTGCCAACCAGATAAAGATCAGCAAGATCAGAAAAATAAAGCCAAATAGCCAATAAATCTCGTTAGCGGCAATAATCAAGCCCTGATTCGTGATTTCACGTGCCAGAGAATGGCTGGTTTGGGCTTGCGACATCCCTAATTGTCCCATTTTTTCATAGGCTTGTTGGGCAATAGGATTATGGGGAGTTATCGATTCAGTTAACTGAACGTGGTGGACAGCTTCGCGACGGGACCACATGGTGGTGGTAATTGAAGTCCCTACGGATGTTGCCAGAGTGCGTAAAAAGTTGAACAAGCTACCGGCAGAGGCGATTTTAGCGGGTTCAACGTCAGATAGTATAATGGCTGTTAGTGGCATAATTAAACAGGCGATAGCAAAGCCCTGAATAAATTGTGGCCAGGCAGCGGTGGCAAAGTCCATTGATAGCTCAAAGGTATTTGTTCTCCAAAAGAAACAGAGTGCAAAAATGATAAAGCTGAACATAACTAAATAACGCATATCAATTTTTGAACTAAAACGACCAATGAGTGGAACGAGCATTATCGGCACTATTCCTAATGGAGCCATTACTAATCCTGCCCAGGTTGCTGTGTAACCAAACACCATTTGTAATAATTGAGGTTGCAAAACCAGCGTGCCTATGTGGAGTAGGAAAGCCAAACTGATACATAAGGTACCGATAGTAAAATTACGAGATTTAAATAGTGATAAATCAATGATCGGATCATCATCGGTGAGTTCCCAAATAATTAGGAAAGTGATGGCAATGACGGCGGTAATGGCTAATACAATAATTTCTGTTGAATTGAACCAATCAAGCTCTTTTCCTCTATCGAGTAATAGTTGAAAACAACCAACACCGATGACCAATAAAATTAGCCCTATGACATCAATTGACCTAGCCGTTGTTTCAGTTTCCCGGTCTTTTAACAATATCCAGGTGATAGCAATGGCAACAAAGCCAACCGGAACGTTGATGAGGAAGATCCATCCCCAATGATAGTTGTCACTGATCCAACCACCAAGTATGGGGCCACAAACCGGAGCGACAACGATAGTCATTGACCACATTGCCAGAGCCATATTGCGTTTTAGCGGAGGATAGTTGTTGAGTAACAAACTTTGCGAAAGGGGCATAATTGGCCCGGCTGAGATACCTTGTAGAACGCGGGAAATGATCAACATTTCCAGGCTATTAGCAATACCACATAACCAGGAAGTGATCACAAACAAGATCATTGAAATTAAGAAAACCCGGACTTCCCCGAACCGTTTTGCTAACCAGCCAGTTAATGGGATAGAGATCGCGTTTGCAACAGCAAATGAAGTAATTACCCAAGTACCTTGTGATACTGATGAACCCAGATCTCCAGCAATTGTTGATATTGCAACGTTAGCAATAGTCAGATCTAATATTTGTAAAAAAGCGGCTAATGCTAAAGCCAGGGTTAGCCAGCCAAGTTTGGCTCCTGATAATGGCTCTTTTAGCATGTTAACCTCACTTATTTTGACTGGTATTAACTTGAATGATTTCGTTAATTAGCTGATCAATTTCTCCGGTGTTGTAAGTCAAGACGTTGGTTTCATAAACAATGCTGTTGCGAGGTGTATTGGCAAGCACCAGACCATCCCGATTTCGGGTATCAACTGTGGCGTGCATGGATAAACCAATGCGTAAAGGATGATCAATAAGCTGCTGTGCTTCCAATTCAACACGAACAGGCAAACGTTGAACCACTTTGATCCAGTTGCCGGTGGCGTTTTGTGCCGGTAATAAAGAAAATGCACTGCCTGTTCCCATATCAAGACCAACGATCTGACCTTTATAAATGACATCACTACCATAGAAATCACTCACCAGTGTTACAGGTTGACCGATACGGACATTGGCGAGTTGAACTTCTTTGAAGTTAGCTTCGACCCAAAGTTGATCTGCGGGTACGATAACCATTAGGGGAGCGCCGCTTTTTATTTGTGAGCCTACTTGAACACTGCGGCGTGAAACGTAGCCGGTTACCGGCGCTACAATCTGGGTACGCTGTAAGGTTAACCATGCATCGCGAAGCTGGGAAGCAGCCAGTTTAATCTTAGGTTGTTGATCTAATGGAGTGTCTATAACTAATGCTTGGTTGGCATAATATTGTTGTCGGGCAACATTCAGCTCAGATTTTGCCATTTGCACGCTATTGCGGGAATGAATCAGGTTTTCTTTGGCGATAGCACCGGTGAGTCCCAGATGTTCACGTCGTTTTAAATCATCTTGAGCCTGTTGTAATACCGTTTGTTTGAGCTCAATGTTAGCCAATAGTTTTTCATTATCAATAATGGTTTGGTGGGTTTGCCTGACATTATTAGCCAATGTATTTTTCGCTCGTTCAAAAGCATGTTCTGCATCAATAGAGTCCAAACGTAGCAAAATATCGCCTTGCTGAACGAAGTCAGTATTATCGGCATAAATAGCGGTTACGCTACCGGTGATTTGGGCCATCACTTGTACCTGATTACCAACAACGTAAGCATCATCAGTCGCTTGATAATGACGTAGTGAAATAAGCCAATAGGCGAAGTAACCCAACCCGGCAAAAACAAATAAGAGAGCTGCGAGGATCAGTGCTAATTTACGCTTTGACTTTTTCTCATTAAGCGGAGGTGATTGTATTTCTCCGGCCATGTGTTCTCTCCCATCACAGTGATTAAAAGTAAATTTGTCTTAATTAATGTACTTATATTTGATTAAACACCTTGGAGTCGACTACAAGGTCAAGCCCTTCTCATTTGATAAAATGAAAATTGCTAGTATTTAGCACTTAACGCAAAAAGCATGATTTAATATTAAAATTGTTTATTATCGTTATTAACATTTATCAGATAGGCTGGATTGTCTATCTGGCAATGATTAACGGTATTTTGTGCTAGTACCCAGAACATTTATCTGGGTACAAATAATCACAGAATAGGGATACGAAGCCATTGATGTTAATTAGTTAACTGACTCAGGCAGTCATTCCTCCATCAATAACGAATGTTTGCCCGGTGATGTAGCGTCCGCCGGAGCTGAGCAGGAAATTGATTGTCAGAGCAATATCTTCCACTGAACCTAAACGGCCTAATGGGATGTTAGATAATAGTTTTTTCCTGTGTGATGCAGGAATATGATCCAACATCTCAGTATCAATCAAGCCTGGCGCAACGGTATTGACCCGAACATTAAATCGGCCAACTTCAACTGCTAATGAGCGGGTAATACCGATCATAGCGGCTTTGGTTGCAGCGTAATTAACTTGCCCTGAGTTGGCTTTAAACGCAGTGACTGAGCTCATGTGGATAATGCAGCCTTCTCCCGCAGTAATCATTTCAGGGAGAAAAGCGTGATTGACTAAATAAACAGAAGAAAGATTGGTAGAAATCACATTGTGCCACTCTTCTTCTTTCATATTTATTAGCAATGCATCTTGTGTAATTCCGGCATTATTGATGATGGCATAGGGAGAGCCATATCGTGAGATAAGCTCTGTTGACAATATTTTGACTTCTTCGGCGTTTGAGACATCACATTGATAGCCCTCACAGCGATAACCTTGCTGTTCAATTTCCTGACACAATGTTTGAGCTTCATTTGTGCTTGATTTATAGGTAAAAACCACGTGATAGTTCTGAGCAGCCAGCATTTTTACTATGCCTTTGCCGATACCACGTGATCCTCCTGAAATAAAAACCCAAGGTGTGCTGATACTCATTAAGTTATTCCTCTAAATTTTTGCCATCCGTCTGCCAATACCGCATTCATCAAATCTTAGTTGGCAATTTGCTTTCTTTTTGTTGTTCCCATCAGGCTCATCTCAACAACTAAAGAGATTTCTCCATTCAGCCAGATCGGGATTTCCAACGTACCGTATAACGAGCCATCAACATCGAATGTATCTTTTGGCAGGATCGTATATTCGATATTCGGCATTTCATCTGGGATTTGGCGATTGAGCAGCGCGGGAGAAAAACTCACGGTGTGCATGACATGCAAGACAATAAGGTCTTTGAGGCATGTTTCATCATGTTCTTGTTTGCCAAAATAGGTTTTAAATTCTGTTGCTAGTGCGGTTTTGGCACTTTGCTGCATGAAAAGATAAAACATCAGAGCATCGAGAAAGATCCAGAATTCATTGACTTCCGGAAAAGTATGTTTGAATTCAAGGGATTTTTTTATCGTCTCTTGTATGGGAACTTGGCAACGTGGTTTTTCAGGAAATCTAGTTTTTTGTGAAAAATCAAAACAACTATAGTGACCAACTAGAGGTTTCAGGTTAGTTGTTTCATCTTGCAGATTAAAGGTCGTTTTCCCATTTCGGTCAGTGTGCTTAGTTTTAACACAATAACAGGCATCCAGAGGGACGGGATTGCGCAAATTAACGTGCCACTGTCTGCCCATTTCCCTATTTGGTTGTGACAGATAATCGTATCCGCTTTTGAGCGGGATCATTGCCAGCATGCCGTGTACTGCAATACCACCCAACCCGACTTCTCTTGCGATTTTTTCATCAAAATGGATAGGATTGTAGTCGCCAGAGAATTTAGCCCATTGACTGAGATCTTTTTTGCTGAATTGAACGTTCATCTGTCGGCTTTCCTAAAAATAAGTGCACAGTTTGTACCACCGAAGCCATAGTTAACATTTAAAGTAGTGTCGATAACTTGGTGAGTCCGGTGGATATTAGGGACATAATCCAGATCGCATAGCGGATCAGGATTATTTAGGTGCATAGTTGCGGGGATCGTTGCTGTCTCTATTGCTTTAATACAAAAAATAGATTCAATTGCTCCGGCTCCGGCAATAAGATGGCCTGTATAGGATTTTGTACTGGAAATAGGAATACGATAAGCGTGTTCGCCCAGGCTCATTTTTAGAACATCGGTTTCGTTAATGTCGTTGAGTGGGGTTGATGTCCCATGAGCATTAATATAGTGAATATCTGAGGTAGAGAGTTTGGCCTGTTCCAGTGCCATCTGAATCGCCATGACTCGTCCTTTGCAATCAGGTGCTGGGGCAGTCATATCTGACGCATCAGAGTAATTGCCATAGCCAATCACTTCTGCCAATATTTTGGCACCTCTGGCAACAGCGCTGTCATAGTCTTCAAGACATAATATTGCTGCCCCTTCTGACATAACGAAACCACTACGATCTTGGCTGAATGGACAACAGGCTTTTTCGACAGATTCCTGTTCTTTACTCAATGCCCCAAGAATGTCGATACTCCAGACGATGAATGGATCTCTGATGCTTTCACCGCCACCTGCCAGCATCATCTTAGTGCGTCCACTGCGGATAAGTTCAAACGCATCTCCTATCGCCATACTGCCGGTTGCACAAGCTGCAACCGGGGTATTTTGGTATCCCCGTAAATTCCAGTTCATTGAAATCGCTGCTGTCCCTACGCTGTGCATAGACATGATATTGGTCATCGGTGAGGCAATGCCTTGATCAGCATAAGAATGGCTGTTTTCAACGGTTGCATCTTCTCCACCCCAGCCAGTACCAAAAATGACGCCGCGTTCAAAAGGGGAATAATTTTCGTCAAGAGCGGCTTTATCGTTACCAAATGCCATCTTGATTGCTTCATCCGCCGCAATTAGCCCAAGTTTGCTGAATTTGGGTAGGTTCTTTAATAATTTTTTGGAAAACCGTGATACATCAGGAGAGAAAGGAATATTGCCGAAAAATTTTGCTACAACAGAAGCGTCTGGGTGTTCTTCCTTTTTATAGCCTACCCGATAATTTAGGATTGCATCCCAAATTTCTTGGGTATTTTGCCCAAGAGAACAGATAGAACCATAACCTGTGACGGCAACGCGACGATAGCCTGTTTGAATATTCATGAAACATTATCTCCAAAATTCATTTCCTGGTGATATGCTTTATTTTCTAATACAACCAAATAATAGGATTGGTAGATAAAAGCATCATAAAAATGAATGTTAGCTGTGTTGTGATGTTGTCATAGACAGCTAACATCCCAGTGTATTAGTGATGATTATTTTGCTAATTCACTGACATAATTGACAAAATCACCGATTGTCGTCGTGTTGTCTCGCTGGAACTTATCGAAATTCAGTTGAATTCCCATTTCTCTTTTTAAAGCAACCTGAATAGAAACGAAATCCAGACTCACTAAATGAATATCATCAAGGAGAGTATCGAGAGTGATATCTTCTGGTTCGATATCAGTTAATTCAGTAATTTGAGATTGAAGTAATTCAAACAGTTTCATATTAATGTCCCCTAAAAATTTAAAAAATGTTGGCGGAGCTTAGGTGCCAGAATATAGGTATTAATGAATCAATGCGTTATTCCGGCCACACCGTTTTTTAACTGTCGTTTTGCTATTATTCCTGGGTGATTAAAGATTGCCCTGAAATTTTAAGTAAGTTATACGTTTCTTGTTTGATGGCGTTAGCCAATATCTCAATATCATCTTGACTTGTGGTATATCCGAAGCTGATGCGTACCGCGCTATCAATACGATCATCGGGCAACCCCATAGCAGCCAGAACGTGAGAACGTTGGGTTGATTTGTTATTGCTACAGGCTGATCCTAGAGATAAAGAGATGCCGTGACGTAAATCTAGCCTGCTGGCTAATGATTCAGCACGAATACCCGGGAAACTTAAATTGAGTGTCCAAGGTGCCTGAAACGCTGGATTGGTATTGCCATTAATCAGGTAGTTAACACGATGCTGTTCTAACAGAGAGAGTAAAGTTTCTCTGAGCGTTTTGTAAGTATTGAAACGTTCTTGCAATCCGTTCAGTGATTCTTTAGCTGCTGCCGTGAGTCCTGCGAGGCCCAGGGTGTTCTCAGTGCCGCTGCGTACTCCTTGTTCTTGTCCTCCACCATGCAGCAAGGGATTTAATTGAATCCCCGGTGCATGGTAGAGCCCGCCAATACCTTTCGGGCCGTTAAACTTATGGCCGGAGAAAGAGACGGTCGTTACGCCAGAAAGTGTGTCACAACTAAAAGAGAGCTTACCAATAGCCTGTACTGCATCGATATGCAGGTAAACACCGGCCTCTTTTGCTAAAGAGGCGACAGCTTCATAGGGCTGGATCACACCGGTTTCGTTGTTAATTGCCATCAATGTGATCAGGCGAGTTTGTGGCCGTAGGTTTTCCTGGATACTTTGTACACTTATCCGCCCTTGATTGTCGGGGTTGATCAGCGTTAGCTGAAGCCCGCGTTGCTGATACCAGAGTAATGGCGCCAGAACAGAAGGATGCTCAATGGAAGAGCTAATAACATGATGGGCAGACAGATCCGAACCGGGAAGCGTTGCTAACAAGCTGGATAAGGCTTGGTTATTACTTTCAGTTCCTCCTGATGTAAACAGGATTTGCTCTGGGACGGTGCCCATTAATGAAGCCATCGATCTTCTAGCGTCAGTGAGCAACTTTTTAGCCATGCCGCTTAAGCTGTAGTGGCTGGACGGATTAGCAAAAATAGACATTGCATCTTTAATCGCCAACTGCGCTTTAACACTTAGCGGTGTTGTGGCGTTGTAGTCGAAGTATAGGCTTGTCATATTTTTCCCTTTAGCTGCTCAAATAGCTTATGCAGCATATCAAGGCAGTGTTGCTGTGCTGGTTCTAACTCGCCTAATAACGCATCAATGCCCTCAGGTGATAATGCGTTCAATTCTTCGAGAGTTTTACCTTTAGCATGGCGGCAAAATTGATTAGACATTGCCAGGGAGGCGGTACATCCCCATGCACGAAAGCAGGCATTATCTACCCTCCCTTGGTTATCCAGTGTCAGGTCGATATCAACCTTGTCACCGCATACAGGGTTCCCTAATACCAGTTTAATGGTGGGATCGGATAACGTCCCCTGGCAGTCAGGATTGCAAAAATTGTCAATAATGATGTTGTTAAACATAATTCCACCTTGCTATTTATACCGCGGGTGTAGCTGGGGTACCTTCATCGTCTGACATTTTTCTCTCAAGGTTGACTGCACAGCAACCAAACTCTTTAGCAGCAGCGGTACGCATAACAAACTGAACTCGCTGAGAATTACGCCAGGATTTATTAGGATCGGTACGCAAGTAGACCAAATCTTCTGTCAATAACATGCCGGGGGTGGAAACAGAAAGTGGATCTAAGATCACTAATTGTCCGGTTTCACCATCAGGTAGCTCACGTGTTAAATCATTAGGATCACGAACGGAGAAATGAATATAAGGAGGAACATGTTTATGGTTATATTCATCTTCGATGGCAAGAAGGTTTGCTTCAACCAGACCATACATATCACGTGTCCGGGAAGCTGGAATGCCCAGCCATTCTTCAATATCTGCATTCAATTCGCTGCGGGAGATCATATCCCCGGTAAAACGTTTCCAGCCGCCCATAGTAATTACCATGCTATCGCGATCTAAAGTGAGCTTGGTATTATTCTCTTTTAGGAACGTAATAAAACGATGGATCATGAATGGAGGACCAATTAAATGCCGGGTGAATTTGCCTTTCCACTGGATTAATTGATTCAGTGAATCTTCTGGAGAAAAGCGGTCCTGATTAATCATATAGCGTCGAGTATCTAACAGACCTGTCAGGAAATTAAAGATTTTAACCAGCGCCATTTCTGGAATATCTTCTGTTGATGGGCATAAACATAGGCCGGCGCCGCCAGATACTTTGAACATACTGCGATAATTAGAATAGACAGCCAATACTGTATGATCCATCGTATCGTGGCAACGACGATAAACGCTAGGAATTCCACTGGTACCCGTTGAGCGCATTTCATGTTCGATTTCAGATAATGGCTTGCTTAATAAACGGTGGCTTTCGGCTGATTTATAAGTTGCAACAGGTATCAGTGGGATGCGAACTAAATCATTATAACTCTGGATGTCTTCTGGCTTAACACCTTGTTTTTCACAAATATCTCTATAGTAAGGGTTATTATGATAATGGAAATGAAAAGCGTCCTTAAGCAAACAGGTTTTTAATTCTTGTTGCTCTTCTTTTGACAGCTTATAGAGCAGGTCAACATCGGCTATTAACCATTTCAGCGGATTTCCGCCACGAGATTTTATACCGTCATATATATTTTTGATATTTTCCATTTTTTTCATCTCCGGTAGGGTAAAGAGTAGATAAATTAATCTTTGTTTATTATAAGTTATAGCAATAAAGCATAAATTACGTAGGCAAAAAGGATAGTCATTAATAATTTATTTTTATTGAATAAATTGGCTATATTATTGCTTGGATTATTATATGGATTTATCAATATTGTTAAAATTATGCTAAAAATAGCTGGTTTATTCAAAATATTCACTTTAGTACGAATATGACCAGTTAATTCAAGTAAATTTTTTAATTGTCTTTTATATTTTTGTGAAGTTCGTTGTTTTTTGATCTATTGAGTGTTCTTTTGGCAAGTTTTTCATTGTCCTAAGATTCCGATAATGATAAAAACAAAATATAGATAAATACCAAATTAGAAAATGAGTACGCATGATGAAAATGGATTGCTTAATTGTGGGTGCCGGTCAAGCCGGACTAAGTTTAGCGGCTATTCTTGCGGCTAAGAATATTAATGTCTGCATATTAGAGCGAGAAGCGCGTATTGGTGATGTGTGGCGCAGGCGTCCTGATAATATGCTGTTATTCACTTCACGTGGTATGACTCAGCTTCATGGCTTACCATTTCCTGGAATTAAAGAGGGTTATCCAGATAAAAATGAAGTTGCTGATTACCTTGAACGTTATGCTTCACATCATAACCTTGCTATACATACTCAAACTGAAGTGGTTGAAGTGAAGCATGATAAAAATGGCTATCGTGTTAAAACAAAAGATGGAAAAGTATTTCACGCGCCTTGTTTGGTTAATGCAACAGGCGCTAATCAATTAGCTGATATTCCAGCGCTTGCCGAACAACTTTCTACTGATATACAGCAAATCGGAGCAGATCAATATCGGGAGCCAAAACAAATTAAAGCAGGCAGCCGAGTCGCTGTCGTTGGTGATGGGGCGAGTGGCCGCCAGATTGCTAAAGATTTGGCAGCAACGACGAAGGTGACGTTATTTTGCGGTTCTTCCCGTCCGCTCTTACCTAATAGAATACTGGGCAAAGATATCTTTTGGTGGTTAAGTAAAAGTGGTCTGTTATTTGCCAATTATTACAGTTTGGTCGGAAAAATTATGCGGCGGCGTAATCCTATCCCTTGTGGAGATCTGAAAAACCACCGATTAGCTGCTTTGGATATAAAAATAGCGAATAGGTTAGTTGATATAAAAGACAATAAATTATGTGATTTGTCTGGCAATCAATATGAGGTAGATACGGTTATTTGGTGTTTGGGGTATAAAGATAATACGGCATGGTTAACGCTTCCCGGTGCTGCGGATGCTAATGGATTCGTTTGTGAAAATGGCCATGCGGAAGGTGGGAAAACCCCTTATCCTGGGTTATTTATCGTTGGGCGGAAGTGGTTGAGTAGCCGTGGTTCTGAACTGATGTTAGGGGCTTATAAAGACACCTGCCGGGTCGCTAAATGGGTAGAAAATTATCTGAAAGAGCGGGTATCATTAAAATGAATGATTAATACAGAATAGTGATATTTTACTCTGTATATTTTATTTGTCGTGGATTGACGGTTTATTGGATAATATTGTTGCTCTGAATTCTGTATCATTACTAAGAGTGCATAATATAGTAAATGTGCTATTAGGAATAAAATGATACAGAATCTCTAATATACTGGCTTTGATAATAACGGTTATAAATAGAAATTATTTATTTTAGCTGATTTATCAAAAATATTATTTATTCATAACATAGATATTTTGCTTGGTAAAATTTAGATTTGTTAATGTTGATGATAAATTGAAATATTTTTGTGGTGTTTGTTGTATCCTGTTCTTACTGGCATGTTTTAATTCAGAAGGTCTTAATCCATATAGTGTCATGCAGGTACGGCTGAAATGTGCGCCATCGGAAAATCCGCTATTACAAGCTAGTAAAGTCAGTGAATCTGATGAATGTATCTCATCAATAGCATGATGCAGACGTTTCCATAATAGATAACTACGGAAATTAGTTCCCATTTTTTCTCTAAATAGGTGCAAGAATCGACTCTCGGATAAATAGAGTTGATTTGATATTTCACGAGAAGATATACATTTAACCGGTAATTCAGTAATAAGAGAGGCCGCTTTCATGATTCGTTTATCCTGATAACAATGGCAATCTTCTATTTTACCTAAAAGGTTGTTTAAGATGAAAATATCTGGAGAGGTTTCTGATTGTAAACAACTAATAAAATAATTTGCTATTAAACTGGATGATTCTTGATTTAAATATATGATATCTGAACCTCTCATTTGATGTAGTAATAAATGACATAGTGGATTGGCTAGGTCTATCAGTAAATTAAAACAGAGTTGCCCTTCCGAGTGTAATTTGTGTTTAATATTAGAAGAAATAATGAATCCATGTGCTTGTCTCGATTCATTTTCGGTATCAATCCTCATCAGTGAATTATGTGGTGATACACTCAATTGGATACAAGGATGATGATGCCATTCTGTTTGCATATTATAAGAGAAAACCAGATCTTGTAGATGGAATTTATAGAATTTAATAAAATACGGTGATTTGTCTATTTTGTGTAACATGATGGTGTCCTTTATTAAATTATTGTGTGTGTTTGAATTAATTATTCAATATAATTATTATAAATCCTAGGTGTTATTTTTTAATTAAATTATATTAACTAGTTAAATAATTGTTATTAGTTACTATGTCATCAAAAAACTATTAAGTGGTTATTATGAGGTTGCCTCCTCTGGTATCTAGGTGAAAATAATTTCACTATTGTAAAATATCGTTATGATATGGCGTAAAGAATTATTCTCCACCTGTTTTTCGCGGGTGGAATATTTAATTTTTGCTAGCCAATATTAACAATATCTGAATTGCTAAACGTTAAATAGCTATTATCTGCTTGATATAATTAAAAGTATTTTCTTTCGTAACATAATTAATGACCAAAAATTTAATGTGGAGCCAATATTTTTATATGATTATTTTAATTGGTTATAACTTATATTAAACATATTATCATGAGAACAATATGGTTATATTTTTATGTTCTTTGTGAATTAGGCCACATAAGTTATAAGTGTATTGGCATAATACCGGAAATAAGTTGCATCAGGCTTGTAATGAATAAAAAGACCTGTTAGGGCAGTTTGTTATAACAATCCCCAAAATGCTTTAATCAGGGGTTCATTAAGCCGTTTTCTCTGTACACATATACCCAATTCGAACGGTTCTACTAGAGAGATGTTGTCCAGTAAAGATATGCGATTGCGTACCGGTTCAGGGCTATTTTCTACAACGACATTGGGAATTAATGCCACTCCACAACCTAATGCAACCATAGAAACGATGGCTTCGTGGCCGGACACGGTTGCATAAATCAATGGATTGTTAATTTTATGGTGGCGGAACCAGTACTCAATGCGTTTACGTGAAGGGCCGTGCTCCGGCAAAATAAAGGGAATATTATTCCAGTTAGGGTAGTCTTGTATGACGAGTGCGCGTACAGAACAGGGAAGGGAAGGTGCAATCAGTACCAGTGGGACTTCACCGATTTTGGTGAAGCTAACATTATCTGGTAGTTTTTCCGGCTTACCGGCAATACCTAAATCGGCATCATTAGACTGTATCTTATTGACCGCATCTGCGGCATCACCCGTGGTGAGTTTGATTTCAACCATAGGATGTTCTGCGCGAAAACGGTCTAGGATCTGTGGTAAGTGACTATAGGCCGCTGTGACTGAACAAAATAGACGTAACTCGCCACATAAAGATGGGCTTTGTTGATTCAGTGAGTGTTTTAATTGCTGGTATTGTAGCAGTGTTTGTTGGGCGAATTGTTTAAATTGCTCGCCGGCAAAGGTCAATTTTACGGTGCGATTATCCCGTAAAAATAGTGGATGCCCCAAAATATCTTCAATACGCTGAATCTGGCGAGATAATGTGGATGGACTGACATGCATTGCTTTTGCTGTACGACCAAAATGACAGCTTTCAGCCAGATGTAGAAACAGTTTGAGGTCGCGTATATCCATAGCCTATTCTCCTTTTCCTGTCCAATAATCTGTATTGCATAAAGTGCAATGTAGTATTGTTAATATATCAATTTAAGCAATGGCTTTCATGTCATATATTGAAAATATATAAACCCTCACAGGGTGAGGAAATCTAAAAAACAGTCGCAGCACTTCATTGCTGAGCACAACATGATACGGAGTCACTAATGGCTAATTATTTTAATACGCTGAATTTGCGTCAGCAGTTGGCGCAGTTAGGTAAATGTCGTTTTATGGCGCGGGAAGAGTTTGTTGATGAGGCAGGATATTTAAAAGGCAAAAAAGTGGTTATCGTCGGTTGCGGAGCGCAAGGGCTGAATCAGGGCCTGAATATGCGTGACTCCGGTCTGGATATCGCCTATGCCCTGCGTAAAGAGGCCATTGAAGAAAAACGTGCTTCATGGCGTAAAGCGACGGAAAGTGGTTTTCAAGTCGGCACTTATGAGGAGTTGATACCGCGGGCTGATTTGGTAATTAACCTGACGCCAGATAAGCAACACTCTTCTGTTGTTCGCGCAGTTCAACCGTTGATGAAAGAAGGGGCTGCACTGGGTTATTCTCACGGTTTAAACATTGTTGAAGTCGGTGAACAAATCCGTAAAGACATCACTGTGGTGATGGTAGCGCCTAAGTGTCCCGGTACCGAAGTGCGTGAAGAATACAAACGGGGTTTTGGTGTGCCTACTTTGATCGCAGTTCACCCGGAAAACGATCCGAAAGGTGAAGGTATGGCGATCGCTAAAGCATGGGCTGCGGCAACGGGAGCGCATCGCGCCGGTGTTCTGGAATCTTCTTTCGTGGCTGAAGTGAAATCTGACCTGATGGGAGAGCAAACTATTCTGTGCGGTATGCTACAGGCTGGCTCACTGCTGTGTTATGACAAACTGGTGGCAGATGGCGCTGAGCCGGGTTATGCAGGAAAATTGATCCAGTTTGGCTGGGAGACCATCACAGAAGCATTGAAACAAGGTGGCATCACGCTGATGATGGACCGTCTGTCTAACCCGGCAAAACTGCGAGCGTATGCTCTGTCTGAACAGTTAAAAGAAATGATGACGCCGCTGTTCCAGAAACATATGGATGATATCATTTCCGGTGAATTTTCTTCCGCTATGATGGCTGACTGGGCCAATGATGATAAGAAACTGTTAGGTTGGCGTGAGGAAACGGGTAACACTCCGTTTGAGAATTCACCTGAATATGATGGCAAAATCAGTGAACAGGAATACTTTGATCACGGCGTTTTAATGGTTGCGATGGTGAAAGCCGGAGTTGAACTGGCATTCGAAGTTATGGTTGATACCGGTATTATTGCTGAGTCTGCCTATTATGAATCTCTGCATGAATTACCGCTGATTGCGAATACTATCTCTCGTAAACGCTTGTACGAAATGAATGTCGTTATTTCTGATACAGCAGAGTATGGTAACTATTTGTTCTCTCATGTTGCGGTCCCACTGCTGAAAGAGAAGTTTATGGGTTCGCTACAGGCGGGTGATTTAGGTAAGCCGGTTGTAGATAACGGTATCGATAACGCCCAGTTACGCGATGTAAACGAAGCTATCCGTAACCACCCAATTGAAGTTGTTGGCCGCGTATTACGTGGTTACATGACAGATATGAAACGTATTGCTGTTGGCGGTTGATTAAAGATAAGGGGGGAGAAATTCTCCCTCTTTGCATTTAATATTTATCAACCAGTAGAGTCCTTTTCCTTCACAAAGAAAACCGAGTTTCCTTTCCCCCCTTTCTGCTACAATTCTATCCCCTAAGATACTGTCCTGATATAACTTATTAAACATCATGCGATTAAATCCTAGCCAACAACAAGCTGTCGAATTTGTTACTGGTCCTTGTCTGGTCCTGGCGGGAGCGGGTTCTGGCAAAACTAGAGTGATCACCAATAAAATTGCTCATCTTATCCGTACTTGTGGCTATCAGCCTCGTCATATCGCCGCTGTGACGTTTACTAATAAAGCTGCGCGGGAAATGAAAGAGCGTGTAGCACAAACTCTGGGGCGCAAAGAGGCTAAGGGGCTGATGATTTCTACTTTCCACACATTAGGATTGGAAATTATTAAGCGCGAATACAAAGCGTTAGGAATGAAAAGCAATTTCTCGTTGTTTGATGATCAGGACCAGATGGCTCTGTTGAAAGATTTAACAGCCGATTTACTGGAAGAAGATAAAGATCTATTACAAAAATTGATATCTGCCATTTCAAACTGGAAAAATGATCTGCTTTCTCCACAGCAAGTTTTGGCATTGGCCCGTTCAGCTCAGGAGCAGCAGTTTGCTGAATGTTATCGTCGTTATGATTTACATCTAGCGAGCTGTAATGTATTGGATTTTGACGATTTGATTACCAAACCGACTTTGCTAATGCAGCGTGATGAAGAAGTCAGGGAGCGTTGGCAGAACCGTATCCGTTATCTGTTGGTAGATGAATATCAGGACACCAATACCAGTCAATATCAACTGGTAAAATTGTTGGTGGGACAAAGGGCTCGTTTTACGGTGGTGGGTGATGATGACCAGTCTATTTATTCATGGCGCGGCGCAAGACCTCAAAATTTGGTGCTCCTGAAAGAGGATTTCCCGAAGCTTAATGTGATCAAACTGGAACAGAACTATCGTTCCTCTGGCTGTATTCTGAAAGCGGCTAATATTTTAATCGCTAATAACCCCCATGTGTTTGAAAAACGGCTTTTTTCTGAACTGGGGTATGGTGATCCGTTAAAAGTGATTACCGCTAATAATGAAGAGCATGAAGCGGAAAGGGTTATTGGGGAGCTGATGGCGCATCACTTTATCAATAAGACCGAATATAAAGATTACGCCATTCTCTACCGAGGAAATCATCAATCCCGCGTGTTTGAAAAGATGTTGATGCAAAACCGCATTCCTTATCGGATTTCTGGTGGCACTTCTTTCTTTGCCCGCCCTGAAATTAAGGACTTGCTAGCTTATCTGAGGGTGCTGACTAATCCTGAGGATGACAGCGCATTCCTAAGAATTGTCAATACACCAAGACGTGAAATTGGTGCGGTTACCATTCAAAAACTGGGTGAATGGGCGAATCAGCGCGATAAAAGTCTCTATCAGGCTAGTTTTGATCTTGGTTTGGCCCAAAATCTAACCGGCCGCGGTTTGGCGGCACTACAGCGTTTTACTCACTGGATGGATGAGATAACTCGCCAGGTTGAACGAGATCCTTTGCTAGCTGTACGTGATCTACTACACGGTATGGATTATGAAAGTTGGCTGTACGAAACATCACCGAGTCCAAAAGCAGCTGAGATGCGGATGAAAAATATTAATCAGTTGTTCACTTGGATGAGTGAAATGCTGGAAGGTGATGAACTGAACGAACCAATGACTTTATCTCAGGTGGTCGCGCGTTTCACATTACGGGATATGTTGGAGCGAGACGAGGATGGTGAGGAGTTTGATCAGGTGCAATTGATGACTCTACATGCTTCCAAAGGGTTGGAGTTTCCCTATGTCTTTCTGGTCGGCATGGAAGAAGGGTTATTGCCTCATCAGAGCAGTATTGATGAAGAGAATATTGATGAAGAGCGACGATTGGCTTATGTTGGGATCACCCGTGCTCAACGGGAGCTATTCTTTACTTTATGTAAAGAGCGTCGTCAATATGGCGAGTTAATCCGCCCAGAACCCAGTCGTTTTTTGTACGAGTTGCCACAAGATGACTTACATTGGCCGCAAGATAAAAAAATAGTGACTGCCGAAGAAAGAATGCAAAAAGGGCAATCGCGTATCGCGGATATCAAATCGCGTTTAGGGCTTGGGCAGAAAAATAAGTCGTAAATATATTGAAGACTCCCTGTATCACAGAGATACAGGGAAAACGATTTTATTCAGGTTTGAGTATCCGACTCGCCTAAAACAAGTGGCCATTGAACATGGCTTTGCCACTGAATTTCCTGCTGTAAAGACTCTGCCCTCAGAGGGTGTTGCATTAGCCAGCCATGAGGTAACGTTATTGTTAACGCTTCACCACTCACTTTTAAACGTAGTGCAGGGAAAGTGTCATCTCGACGGCGGTTGGCGAAGATGATAGCTAACCGCAACAGACGACATAAACGTTGAGCCTGTATCAGAGGTAAGGCGTTTTGTTGATTGAAGGAAAACAAATCAATGGGGCCACTTTGGTTCTTTAGTAATGTGGCTAAGAGTTTTTTCTGTGCGGGCGTATAGCCGGGGAGAGTGAGATAATTGATAAGATAGGCTGCATGTGATGGAGCTTGGTGGAAATCAATACTCAGGCCAATTTCATGTATCAGACAGGCACTTTGTAATAATTCATGACATCGGCTATCCAGCTCCCAAGGTTTCGCAATTTGTGGTAGGAAGTGTTCAGCCAATTGTTTGACTCGTTGAGATTGTTCAACGTCTAACTGAAAACGGCGCTGTATATTACGTAGTGTTCTGGTACGAATATCGGGTTCTATTGGTAAATCCAACATGCCGTAAACAAGACCTTCCCGTAAGGCGCCGCCCGCAAGGATCATACTTTCAATATTTAATGCCTGGAAAATCGCTATCAGGATAGCCAGACCACTTGGGAAAACCAAAGCCCGTTCCAGCGTCAACCCTTCTATTTCCAATTCTTCCAGTTTACCGCATTCAATCGCTTTATGTTTGAGCTCTTGAAGTTTCGGCAAAGTGATCAGCTCGTCCATACCCTGAGCAATCATGATTTCTTGTAGAGCCTGAACGGTGCCGGAAGCGCCTACACAAATCTGCCAACCTTGTTCGGTAAGCTTTGGTGCAATGGGTTTCAACGTTTCATGTGCGGCAGCTTCGGCTTTGGCGAAATTTTCTTCCGTCAGGCTACGGTCATTAAAATAGCCTTCAAGCCAGGTAACACAACCCATACTTAGGCTGGATAACTGAGTGGCTTTTGCCCCATTCCCCGTAACCAGTTCTGTACTTGCGCCGCCAATATCGACAACCAGACGTTTTTCAGGGCCGCCAGTTGTATGGGCAACACCTTGATAAATAAGCCGAGCTTCATCTTCGCCACTGATTACCTTAACCGGACAATTAAGGATTTTTGCTGCTTTTTTCACAAATTCGTCTGAATTTTCAGCGATGCGTAAAGTTGCCGTAGCAACAACACGGATTTGTGATGGTGGTATATCCTGTAAGCGTTCAGAAAAAACCCTGAGACATTGCCAGCCTCTCTCCATCGCCTGTTGAGATAAACGGTTATTTTTATCTAATCCGGCGGCCAGCCTGACTTTACGTTTGATTCGTGCCAGTATCTGCATACTGCCGGATACTTCGCGCACAACCAGCATATGAAAACTGTTTGAACCCAGGTCGATAGCCGCATAGAGCGAAGAAGAACTCAGCATCATTATTCAGCCTGAACGTTTACGGTTATTACGTGGTGTATTATTACGATGCGACAAATTGTTACGGCGCTGATGGTTTCCTGAACGTGAACGATAGCGGCGTTTAGGAGCCGGTAAGTCTTGCAGCAAGGCTTGGCTGTTATATTTGCTGACTGGGATAGCGTGCTGAATATAACTTTCAATCGCTGGCAGGTTTAGAGCGTATTCTTCACAGGCCAGGCTGATCGAGTGTCCGCTTTCACCTGCTCGGCCAGTACGGCCAATGCGGTGAACATAATCCTCACAATCATCGGGTAAGTCATAATTAAATACGTGAGTGACTGACGGAATATGTAATCCACGGGCTGCGACATCAGTGGCAACTAGAACATCAATATTGCCGTTGCTGAATTCTTCTAGAATGCGTAACCGTTTTTTTTGTGCTACATCACCGGTTAGTAACCCAACTCGATGTCCGTCAGCAGCCAGATGCGCCCAGATATCTTCACAACGATGTTTTGTATTGGCGAAAATGATGCAGCGATCAGGCCACTCTTCTTCCAATAACGTTTGCAGCAGGCGCATCTTTTCTTCATTAGAAGGATAAAACAGCTCTTCGCGGATACGGTGTCCCGTTTTCTGTAGCGGTTCCACCTCGACATACTCTGCATGATTCATTTGCTCAAATGCCAATTCTCGGACTCGGTAAGAGAGTGTGGCAGAAAACAGTAGGTTCATACGTTCGTTTGCTGGTGGCATCCGGCGGAATAACCAGCGGATATCTTTGATAAAACCGAGATCGTACATGCGATCAGCTTCATCAAGAACCACGACTTGAACCGCATTCAGATTAATGTACCCTTGTTTGGTATAGTCGATCAGACGTCCGGTAGTGCCGATAACAATGTCAACACCAGATTCCAGCACTTTTAGCTGCTTGTCGTAACCATCGCCGCCGTAGGCAAGACCCATCTTTAAACCCGTTACCTGTGCCAGATTTTCTGCATCTGAGTAAATCTGTACAGCAAGTTCGCGGGTAGGAGCCATAATCAGCGCTCTTGGCTGATTGGTTTGACGCTCCTCCGCTGCGGGATGAGTCAGTAAATAATGAAAAGCAGACGCTAAAAATGCTAGCGTCTTCCCCGTACCGGTTTGCGCTTGCCCCGCGACATCACGACCTTCGACAGTGAAAGGCAATGTCAATGCTTGTATCGGTGTACAATTAGAAAAACCCTTATTATCAAGAGCTTCTATAACCTTGGGGTGCAAGGCGAAGTCGGAAAACTTCTTTTCTGTCAAGTGTGTTTTACTCATAGTGTGGTAGAATATCAGTTAACCATTGTCTTACGAAAGTGTATCCACTGAAATAAAGGCAACCTTATATCAGTAATGTTACACTAGCATGGTAAAAAATTATTCTTTGGAGTAAAAAATGAGCGAAAAAATTATTCATTTGAGTGACGCTAGCTTTGATACTGATGTTCTTAACGCAGAAGGTCCAGTTCTTGTCGATTTTTGGGCTGCCTGGTGTGGGCCATGTAAAATGATTGCCCCTATCTTGGATGAAATTGCCCCAGAATATTTAGGCAAACTGACTATTGCTAAATTGAACATTGATGACAACCCGGCAACGGCTCCTAAGTATGGTATCCGTGGTATTCCTACACTGTTGCTGTTCAAAGATGGTCAGGTTGCTGCTACTAAAGTGGGAGCATTGTCAAAGACTCAATTGAAAGAATTTTTGGATACTAATCTCTGATTGAAGTGAGCTCACATTAATACCGGGCGTTTAGCGTATATTATTATTTCTTTCATTGACCGCTAGACGTCCGTAAAGAAGCGTGATAAGTTAGCGCCACTGCTTGTATCACATACATCATGTTAGAAGTATGTTGCATACTGAATAATCTGTAGTGTCTGATAAGTCTGTTATCTCTGGATAGTCTAAAATATCCAATGGGTTATACGGGAATAATCTGGCGTATAGCTCGTTACGTTGAGATAGTTTTTATCGAAATCAGTAATGTTTCAGCATTATCTCAACAGCGTTTTTGACAGCCTGTCAGTCTTATTTGAGCTCAATCTTAGTACTTCAAATTATTACCTTTTTATATGAATAACGTATTAAAGGTCTGATTTGTTTTTTGTACAAAATAAACAGGCACCGATCGATGACGCTGCCATACTATTCACGTTCATAGTTCGAGATATACCCCGAGTTTAAGAACCCACCATTATGAATCTTACCGAATTAAAGAATACGCCGGTATCTGAATTGATTACACTCGGCGAAAATATGGGGCTGGAAAATCTAGCCCGTATGCGTAAACAAGATATTATCTTCTCTATCCTTAAGCAGCATGCGAAAAGCGGAGAAGATATCTTCGGTGATGGCGTGCTGGAGATATTGCAGGATGGATTTGGATTCCTCCGTTCAGCAGACAGCTCCTACCTTGCCGGCCCCGATGATATCTACGTTTCTCCTAGCCAAATCCGTCGTTTTAACCTCCGTACCGGTGACACAATTTCAGGTAAAATTCGTCCACCTAAAGAGGGTGAACGCTATTTTGCCCTGTTGAAGGTTAACGAAGTTAATTTTGACAAACCAGAAAATGCTCGCAGTAAAATTCTTTTTGAAAACTTGACACCGCTGCATGCTAATAGCCGCTTGCGTATGGAGCGTGGTAATGGTTCCACTGAGGATTTGACTGCCCGTGTTCTGGATCTGGCAGCACCGATTGGCCGTGGACAACGTGGTCTAATCGTCGCGCCACCAAAAGCGGGTAAGACGATGTTGCTGCAAAATATTGCTGCTAATATTGCTCACAATCATCCAGATTGTGTATTGATGGTACTTCTGATTGATGAACGTCCAGAAGAAGTTACTGAAATGCAACGTCTGGTAAAAGGTGAGGTTATTGCTTCTACTTTTGATGAGCCTGCTTCTCGTCACGTTCAGGTGGCAGAGATGGTTATTGAGAAAGCAAAACGTCTGGTTGAACACAAAAAAGACGTGATTATTCTGCTTGACTCTATTACTCGCTTAGCACGTGCTTATAACACTGTTGTTCCTGCATCCGGTAAGGTATTGACTGGTGGTGTGGATGCTAACGCGTTACATCGTCCGAAACGTTTCTTCGGTGCTGCGCGTAATGTGGAAGAGGGCGGAAGCCTGACCATTATTGCGACTGCGTTGGTGGATACAGGTTCCAAGATGGATGAAGTAATTTACGAGGAGTTTAAAGGCACTGGTAACATGGAGCTGCATCTCTCCCGTAAAATTGCTGAAAAACGCGTTTTCCCAGCTATCGATTACAACCGTTCTGGTACACGAAAAGAAGAGCTACTCACCACCTCTGAAGAGCTACAGAAAATGTGGATTCTGCGCAAAATTATTCATCCGATGGGAGAAATTGATGCGATGGAATTCCTTATCAACAAACTGGCTATGAGCAAAACAAACGACGATTTCTTTGACATGATGAAACGTTCATAGTTTTAACTCAGTTCATGATCATTTTAACAGCGCCACAGTTTCGTGGCGTTTTTTGTATCCACTGTACTGTTATAGCACTAGATATGGCATGTATCTTGCAAGCTGTATATGCTGCCATATATTTGAAATAAGCATTAAAAAAATGATGTAAGAGTATAAAGGCCATTAATTTTTTCATAATAAGCAGTGTTTTCGTAAGCTGGAATGCTCATGAGGGTAGAGTCTGGCTAGAAAATCATATGTTATCGGTTGATAAATGACCAGGGTGTGTTTACTTTTTACAGAGAGTTATCATCGTGAATATTCTCAGTATGAATATTGAAATTTTTTATGTTTTTCTGTTTTCTTTTGCGTTTTTGTTTATGGCACGTAAAATAGCAAAGAAAGTTGGCCTTGTTGATAAGCCCAATTATCGTAAGTGTCATCAAGGGCTAGTGCCTCTGGTTGGAGGAATATCAATATTTGTTGGGATTTGTTTTACTTTTGTTATCACAAAAGAATTCATTCCTCACAAGTGGTTATATTTGGTTTGTGCTGGTGTGTTGGTATTTATCGGCGCATTGGATGACCGTTTTGATATCAGCGTTAAGATCCGGGCAGCCATCCAAGCTCTGGTTGGTATTGCGATGATGTATTTTGCTGGCCTAAAATTGGATAGTCTTGGTTATGCTTTTGGCCCTTGGGACATGACACTTGGGCCGTTTAGTTATGTTGTGACGCTATTTGCTGTCTGGGCTGCCATCAATGCATTCAATATGGTTGATGGGATAGATGGATTATTAGGCGGATTATCCTGTGTCTCCTTCGGTGCTTTGGGGATCTTGCTGTATCAAAGTGGTAATACGGCACTAGCATTATGGTGTTTTGCATTTATTGCTGCCATTCTCCCTTATATTGTTCTTAATCTTGGTTTATTAAGCCAACGCTTCAAAGTGTTTATGGGAGATGCGGGCAGTACGCTGATTGGTTTTACCATTATCTGGCTGCTTATTGAATCTACTCAGGGGAATGAACATCCGGTTAATCCAGTTACTGCGTTGTGGGTTGTTGCCATTCCATTAATGGATATGGTTGCTATTATGTACCGCCGGTTACGGAAAGGGATGAGTCCATTTTCTCCTGACAGGCAACATATTCACCACCTAATTATGCGGTCTGGATTCTCATCACGTCAGGCTTTTATTTTAATCACTGTTGCTGCCGCTTTATTAGCCGCTATCGGTATTACCGGAGAATGGCTGGAATTTGTGCCTGAGTGGGTAATGTTGGCACTGTTCTTGCTTGCATTTGTGTTGTATGGCTATTGCCTCAAGCGTGTTTGGAAGGTGGCCCGTTTCATTAAACGGCAAAAGCGTCGTATGCGCCGTTCAGCTAACCATTAAACATCTATTATCAGCAGAGGTTCTGTGCAGTGATAAAATCAGAAACGAAATCTATTCAGAATGAACAAGCTTTGGAGCATGAGCTGGATATCAGAGCCTTGTGCAGTGCGTTATGGCGTGGAAAGATATGGATTGTTGTACTGGCAATCATTTTCGCAACCACGGCGTTAGGGGCATCTTATCTGATGCAACAAAAATGGAGTGCCACAGCAATCACGGATTTGCCTACGATTAATCAATTGGGAAGTTATTACTCTCAGCAGCAGTTTTTGCGCAATCTGGATACGCACATTAACATTTCACCGGAAACTCAGTTACCATCTATTCCAGAAGAAGCCTATAAGGAGTTCATCACTCAGGTTGCAGCATATGATACTCGCCGTGAATTCTGGTTGAAATCTGATTATTACAAGCAGCGGCAGGAGGGAGATGCCAGAGCTGATGCGGCCTTATTAGATGAATTAGTCAATAATATTCAGTTTATTCCTCATGATGATAAAAAAGTGCTGAATGACAGCATTAAACTGACTGCGGAGTCTTCTGAACAAGCAAATCAACTCCTGCGCCAGTACATTGCTTTTGCTAATAGTCGTGCTAGTACTCATTTAAATGATGAATTAAAAGGCGCATGGATTACCCGCGCCCAATCTATGGATGCACTGGTTAAGCGACAGGAAATGGTAGCTAAAGCGGTTTATAACCGCGAAATGAATGTATTGCAGCAGTCCCTGAAAATTGCGGAAAAACAAGGAATTCGGCGCAATCAAACGGATACGCCGGTGGAGCAGTTGCCCGATTCAAAAATGTTTATGTTAGGGATGCCGTTGTTACAGGCTCAACTTGAGACTTTGGAAGCCACAGGGCCTAAGTATGATGTGGACTATGACCAGAATATTGCAATGTTAGCAGCATTGGATGTTCTTCCGACACAGGATCAATTCCAGGCTTACCGCTATTTGAGAACACCAGAGGAGCCGATTACCAGAGATAGTCCTCGTAGAATGTTCTTGATGATCATGTGGGGGGCAGTTGGTGCTTTAGTGGGTGCCGGCGTGGCGTTGGTTAAATGTTCGCGTAAATAATCAGATAATTATTAGAAATAACTATTTCTGAAGGGATATCTTCTGCAACTCCAGCAGCAGGAGTAAATAGCATTAAGAGTATTGTTTGCAGGAAAATCTGCAAGTTACTGACTATAAGAGAGTCACTGTGAAAGTGTTGACTGTGTTTGGTACTCGGCCGGAGGCCATTAAGATGGCTCCGCTAGTACACGCATTGGCAAAGGATGAAGCCTTCGAAGCGAAAGTATGTGTCACCGCCCAACATCGGGAAATGTTGGATCAGGTGTTACACCTTTTTGAGATCACTCCCGATTTTGATCTCAATATTATGAAATCAGGGCAAGATCTAACGGATATTACTTGTCGTATTTTGGCAGGATTAAAGCCTGTTTTAGCAGAATTTAAGCCTGATGTTGTATTGGTTCACGGAGATACGACAACAACGATGGCAACCAGTTTGGCTGCGTTCTACCAACGTATCCCTGTTGGTCACATTGAAGCTGGATTAAGAACGGGTGATCTTTATTCCCCTTGGCCGGAAGAGGCGAACCGTAAGATTGCTGGACATCTGGCAATGTATCATTTTGCTCCGACGGAAAACTCTCGTAAGAATTTACAGAAAGAATCAATTACAGATAATCGAGTTTTTGTTACCGGAAATACAGTGATTGATGCATTGCTGTGGGTACGTGATCGAATAATGAATGATGAGGCAATGCGAAGTAAGCTAGCGAAGCACTACCCGTTTATTGATACTAATAAAAAAATGATCCTAGTGACGGGGCATCGTCGTGAGAGTTTTGGTGGCGGATTTGAGCGAATTTGTGAAGCTTTGGCACAGATAGCCCGCGCTCATCCAGATGTGCAAGTCGTCTATCCGGTTCATCTAAACCCGAATGTCAGTGAGCCAGTAAAGCGCATTTTGCATGATATTGATAACATTATTCTCATCAAACCCCAGGATTATTTGCCATTTGTTTATCTAATGAACCATGCCTATATGATCCTGACAGATTCTGGTGGTATTCAGGAAGAAGCTCCTTCTTTAGGAAAACCGGTGTTAGTGATGCGTAACACGACTGAACGACCAGAGGCGGTTGATGCTGGAACGGTACGTTTGGTAGGAACAGAAACAAAAACTATCGTGGAAGAGGTGACTCGATTGTTGACAGACGATGCTGCCTATCAACAAATGAGCCGCGCTCATAATCCTTACGGGGATGGCGATGCCTGTCAACGTATTCTCGACGCTTTGAAAAAAATCAGGTGACACTATGGGCTTTGAAACTGTGAGCTTTGAAACTATTTCTGTTATTGGTCTTGGTTATATTGGTTTGCCAACGGCGGCAGCGTTTGCATCCCGCAATAAGAAAGTCATTGGCGTGGATGTGAATCAGCATGCAGTAGAAACCATCAACCGTGGTGCAATTCATATTGTAGAACCGGATCTAGACAAAGTGGTGAAAGTTGCCGTAGAAGGCGGTTACCTGAAAGCCGTGATTGCTCCGTTACCAGCAGATGCTTTTCTGATAGCTGTTCCGACACCTTTTAAAGGCGATCACGAGCCGGATATGACGTATGTCCGTTCCGCAGCCGAATCTGTAGCTCCGGTGCTGAAAAAAGGTGATCTGGTTATTCTGGAATCTACCTCACCAGTAGGCGCGACGGAGCAGATGGCGGAATGGCTGGCAGCAGCGCGTCCTGATTTAACTTTCCCACAACAGGTTGGAGAGGAGTCTGATATTGATATCGCTTACTGTCCTGAACGTGTGTTACCAGGACAAGTTATGGTTGAATTAATTAAGAACGACCGTGTTGTTGGCGGTATGACGTCAAAATCTTCGGCCAGAGCTAGCGAGCTGTATAAAATTTTCCTTGAAGGTGAATGTGTTGTCACTAATTCAAGAACGGCAGAAATGTGTAAGCTGACAGAAAACAGTTTCCGAGATGTAAACATTGCATTCGCCAATGAACTTTCCCTGATTTGTGCTGATCAAGGGATCAACGTGTGGGAACTGATCAGCTTGGCAAATCGTCACCCGCGTGTAAATATTCTCCAACCAGGTCCTGGCGTGGGTGGTCATTGTATTGCAGTTGATCCGTGGTTTATTGTTTCTCAAAACCCGAAACAATCACGTCTTATTCATACCGCACGTATGGTTAATGATGACAAACCATTGTGGGTTGTGGATCAAGTGAAAGCGGCTGTTGCGGATTGTTTAGCTGAAAGTGGAAAACGCGCAAGCGAAGTGAAAATTGCCTGTTTTGGTTTGGCGTTTAAACCAAATATTGACGATTTGCGTGAGAGCCCAGCGGTGCATATCACCGATATGATTGCGCAATGGCATGCAGGTGAAACGCTGGCTGTAGAACCTCATGTTCATGAATTACCTGCTTCCTTGAAGGAAATAACTCGATTAGTTAATCTGGAAAAGGCGCTGGAAGAAGCGGATATCCTGTTGATGCTGGTGGATCATAATCAGTTTAAAGCTGTAAACAGTCATGAAATTAAACAGAAGTGGATTGTGGATACAAAAGGAGTCTGGCGTTGAGACGTATTCTAATCACAGGTGGTGCGGGTTTTATTGGTTCCGCGGTTGTGCGGCATATCATTGATAATACAGAAGACAGCGTGGTTGTGGTTGATAGTCTGACTTACGCCGGTAATCTGGCGTCTCTTGCCCCAGTTGCAGATAGCTCTCGTTATGCGTTTGAACAGGTTGATATTTGTCAACGTGGAGCGCTGGATCGAGTTTTTGAGCAATATCAGCCGGATTGTGTGATGCATCTGGCGGCAGAAAGCCATGTGGATCGCTCTATTGATGGCCCGGCGGCATTTATCGAAACCAACATTGTAGGTACTTATACTTTGTTGGAAGCTGCGCGTGCTTTCTGGCAGAAACTCAGCGAAGAGAAACAGGCTGTTTTCCGTTTTCACCACATTTCAACAGATGAAGTGTATGGTGATTTACATGATGAAGAGGGCTTCTTTACCGAAACAACACCTTATGCGCCAAGTAGCCCATATTCGGCGTCCAAAGCGTCCAGCGATCATCTGGTAAGAGCATGGTACCGGACTTATGGTTTACCGGTCATTATCACCAATTGTTCTAATAACTATGGTCCTTATCATTTCCCGGAAAAACTGATCCCACTGATGATCTTAAATGCATTAGCAGGAAAATCTTTACCGGTATATGGTGAAGGGAAACAAATTCGCGATTGGTTGTATGTGGAAGACCATGCCAGAGCACTCTATTTGGTTGTGACAAAAGCTGAGCCGGGCAAAACCTACAATATTGGTGGTCATAATGAACGCCAAAATATTGATGTGGTTTGTGCGATTTGTGAACTGATGGAAGAATTTTGTCCTGAGAAACCCGCGGGTATTGCGTATTATCGAGACTTAATTACTTATGTTGCGGATCGTCCAGGCCATGATATGCGTTATGCCATTGATGCAGCTAAAGTTGAGCGTGAGCTAGGCTGGAGACCTCAAGAGACATTTGAATCAGGTATTCGTAAAACAGTTCAATGGTATTTGGAAAATGAAAACTGGTGGCGTAAAGTTCAAGACGGCTCTTATGCCGGTGAACGCCTTGGATTAGGTAAAAACTGAATGACGATGGGGGCAGTAAATATGAAAGGGATCATTCTGGCAGGTGGATCAGGAACCCGATTGCATCCGATAACACAGGGTGTTTCCAAACAATTACTGCCAATTTATGATAAGCCAATGATTTACTATCCTTTGTCAGTACTCATGTTGGCAGGGATACGTGATATTCTGATTATCTCTACACCGGAAGATTTACCTTCTTTCCGCCGGCTGTTAGGTGATGGCGACAGGTTTGGTATTCACTTAAGCTATAAAGAACAGCCATCACCGGATGGTCTAGCTCAGGCATTTTTGATTGGTGAGGAGTTTATCAACGATGGGCCTTGCTGCTTGGTATTGGGAGACAATATTTACTTTGGACAAGGATTCAGCCCAAAACTGAGAAATGTTGTTTCTCGTGGAAAAGGGGCGACTGTTTTTGGTTATCAAGTGATGGATCCTGAGCGATTTGGGGTGGTGGAATTTGATGATGCGTTCCGTGTTCTTTCTATTGAGGAAAAACCAGAAAAGCCAAAATCCAACTGGGCGGTAACGGGTCTCTATTTCTACGATAATCAAGTAGTAGATTTTGCTAAGCAGGTTAAGCCTTCTGCCAGAGGTGAACTAGAGATTACCAGTATTAACCAGATGTATTTGGAACGTGGCGAACTAAATATTGAGTTGTTAGGGCGTGGTTTTGCCTGGTTGGATACTGGCACTCATGACAGCTTGATTGAGGCCAGTACTTTTGTGCAGACCGTTGAGAAGCGTCAAGGTTTTAAAATCGCCTGTCTTGAAGAGATCGCCTGGCGTAATGGTTGGCTGGATGATGCACAGCTAAGAGAAACAGTAAAATCCTTGTCAAAAACTGGCTATGGCCAATATCTGCTGGATCTGCTCCATGTCCGTGCGCGCCAATATTGAGCCACTAGAGTGGGATAGCCACTATTTTGGGTTGTCCACCGCTCGCCTTGATTTCACGCCTGATGCCGGTCTGCTAACCTCATCTCAGTTAGATCAGTATGCTTTAGTGCAAGCTAAAGTACCTGCGCAGCGATTGGATCTTATTGATGGATTATTCGCGTTGGGTTTTTCGTTAGTGGAAGGGGAAGTAGACCTTTCCTTAATAATTGGCATAGAAAATGCTAAGGACAATTCTGAGAGTAGGTTGCTTTCGGCTGAGCGGCGAGATATCCCGATGTTGAAAGAGATAGCTTCCAACGTATTTCCTTTGAGTCGTTTTCGAACCCCGTGGTATCAACCACAGGATAGTGGTCGTTTTTACGCGACTTGGGTTGAAAAAGCGGTATTGGGGACATTTGATCATCAATGTTTACTGGTAAACGGAGATAGTGGGCAACCCGCAGGATTTGTTACTTTACGAAATATTGGGGCTGGAGAGGCTCGTATGGGTTTGTTGGCCGTATTCCCAGAAAATATTGGTTGTGGTATTGGCTCAAAATTGATGTTGGCGGCGCAGCAGTGGTGTCAACGCCACCAAATACGGCAGTTAAGGATTGCGACACAAACCAGCAACATCGCTGCTTTGCGCCTTTATACACGCAGTGGTGCGTTTGTTGAAAGCACCGCGTATTGGTTATATAGGGGATGAAATGATTCCATTTAACAAACCACCAGTAGTTGGCACTGAATTAGATTACATGAAGCAAGCAATGGAGAGCGGTAAGCTTTGCGGGGATGGTGGTTTCACCAAACGTTGTGAAGAGTGGATGGAACAACATTTCAATTGTCCGAAAGTTCTATTAACACCATCCTGTACCGCTGCACTGGAAATGGCGGCTATTTTGCTAAATGTCCAACCCGGTGATGAAGTTATCATGCCGAGTTTCACTTTCGTTTCCAGTTCTAACGCGTTTGTACTGCGTGGTGCAACCATTGTATTCGTCGATATCCGCCCGGATACCATGAATATTGATGAGACCAAAATCGAGGCAGCAATTACAGCTAAAACCCGCGTGATTGTTCCGGTGCATTACGCTGGCGTGGCCTGTGAAATGGATACCATTATGGCGCTGGCAGAGAAATATAACCTGTTTGTCGTGGAAGATGCTGCACAGGGGGTAATGTCTACTTATAAAGGGCGTGCACTGGGAACTATTGGACATATTGGTTGTTACAGTTTCCACGAAACCAAAAACTACTCTTCTGGTGGTGAAGGTGGTGCAGCGCTTATCAATGATCAATCACTGATTTCCCGTGCGGAAATTGTTCGCGAAAAAGGGACTAATCGTAGTCAGTTTTTCCGTGGTCAAGTTGATAAATATACTTGGCGCGATATCGGTTCGAGTTATCTGATGTCGGAGCTTCAGGCTGCTTATTTGTGGGCGCAATTGGAAGAAGCTGAAAAAATCAATGAGCGTCGCCTTGCCTTGTGGAATACCTATTATCAAGCATTAAAACCGCTAGCTGATGCTGGTCTCCTGACATTGGCCGTCATACCTGAAGGGTTGGAACATAATGCTCATATGTTCTATATCAAGCTGAAAGATGTTGAAGAACGCTCAGCGTTCAATAGCTATATGAAGGACGCGGGTGTACTAACGGTATTCCATTATGTTTCTCTGCACACCAGCCCCGGCGGTGAAAAATTTGGCCGTTTTCACGGGGAGGATCGCTTTACTACTTGTGAAAGTGATCGTCTAGTGCGCTTGCCGATGTTTTACAACATAACAGACGCTGAACAGCAGATTGTCATCAAACATATTCGGGAATACTTCGCCTAATATGTCGTTGGCTAAAGCATCAATATGGACCGCGGGCTCCACACTGATAAAAATCGGTGTGGGGCTTTTGATCGTTAAATTACTGGCGGTTGCTTTTGGCCCCAGTGGGGTTGGACAGGCGGGTAATTTCCGTCAGCTTATCACTGTGCTTGGGGTATTGGCTGGCGCCGGTATTTTTAACGGTGTGACTAAATATGTTGCTGAGTATCAGCAGCAGCCGGAAAGATTGCGTGCGGTACTGGGAACCTCTTCTGCCATTATCCTTGGGTTTTCCACGCTGTTGGCAGTGATTTTTTTGCTGTTTAGCGGATCTATTAGTATTGGGTTATTTGGTCATCAAGATTATGAGCCAGTTGTGCAGGCACTCGCCTTTATTCAAATGGGGATTGCTTTTGCCAACTATTTTTTGGCGATTTTGAAAGGATACCGAGATGCACAGAGGAATGCGCTGGCGATTATTTTTGGTAGCGTGATTGGCGTGATGGCCTATTATCTCTGTTTTATCCTTGGTGGGTATGAAGGCGCTTTGGCGGGTTTGGCTTTAGTGCCAGCATTAATCATATTTCCTGCGGGATTGATGGTTTGGCGTCTCAAAGCGGTATCAATTTCAAGTTTTAAGCCCATGTGGGATAAAGTGCTGGCAGGTCAGCTTGGCAAGTTTACCCTTATGGCTCTGCTGACTTCTATTACCTTACCGGTTGCCTACGTGATGATGCGAAATCTGTTGGCAGCGCATTATAGTTGGCACGATGTGGGTATCTGGCAAGGTGTAAGCAGTATTTCCGATGCTTACCTGCAATTTATCACAGCATCTTTTACTGTTTATCTGTTGCCAACGCTTTCACGATTGCAGGGTAAGAGAGAAATATCAAATGAGATAATTAAGGCGCTGAAATTTGTTTTGCCTGCGGTGGCTGTTGTAAGTTTTACTGTATGGCTGCTGCGTGATTTTGCCATTTGGCTACTGTTTTCTGACAAATTTACTGCTATGCGTGATTTATTTGCCTGGCAGTTGGTGGGTGATGTTCTGAAAGTGGGCGCTTATGTTTTTGGCTATCTGGTGATTGCCAAGGCTGCGTTGCGTTTTTATGTGTTGACAGAAGTTAGTCAGTTTTTACTGCTTACTGGTTTTGCCCACTGGCTTATCCCTGTAAACGGAGCGTTAGGTGCAGCGCAAGCCTATATGGCAACTTACATTATTTATTTCACCCTTTGTTGTGGTGCATTTCTTATTTATCGTAGGCGAGCATGACAACCCTAATTCACGTTTTGGGATCTGATATCCCACATCACAATCGAACAATATTACGCTTTTTTAATGACGTCTTAGCACAAGAAATTGGTTTTTTAGCCAAACCGAAATTTATGGTGGTGACCAGGAATCGCGCTTTATTGGATGATTGTCCGGCATTGGATATGGCATTCTTCGACAGTAAAAAATCTCTGGCGCAGGCTGTTATTGCTCAAGCCTGTTCAGATAGAGATTGTCGGTTTTTTTTTCACGGCCAATTTAATGTGAGTTTGTGGTTGGCGCTGTTGTCAGGAAAAATCAAACGTAATCAGTTTTGGTGGCATGCCTGGGGAGCTGATCTGTATGAAGACTCCAGTCAGTTAAAATTCCGTCTATTCTATTTCTTGCGTCGCCTGGCACAGCGCCGGGTAGGGCATGTGTTTGCGGTTCGTGGAGATCTCTATTTTTATTCCCAGCATCATCCAAACGTACCGACATCATTGCTCTATTTTCCAACCAGAATGGAACCTGCTTTGACAATTGCAGAAAGAGTGCCTGTTGAAGATGGCAAGATGACAATTTTGTTGGGGAATTCCGGTGATCGATCGAACCGCCATATTACGGCATTGAAAACTATTCATCAGCAGTTTGGCGATAAGGTGCGAATCATTATCCCAATGGGTTATCCTGAAAACAATCAGGTTTATATTAATCAGGTTGAACAGGCTGCTTTATCGCTGTTCCGGCCAGAACATTTGAACATTATTAAGCAAAATATGGCGTTTGATGATTATCTGGCATTACTGCGCCGTTGTGATTTAGGGTATTTCATGTTTAATCGCCAGCAGGGAATTGGAACAATTTGTCTGTTGATACAATTTGGTGTGCCATTTGTACTCAGTCGTCAGAATCTTTTTTGGCAGGATTTGACAGAACAGCAAGTGCCGGTATTTTTCTCTGGAGATCCTTTAGATAGCCAACTGATTGCGGAAGCACAACGGCAGATGCTCTCCTTGGATAGAAATGAGATAGCTTTCTTTAGCCCGAACTTTATTGATGGCTGGCGGCAGGCGCTGGCAAAAGCGGCGGGAGAACAGCAATGACTTTAACGCAGTTTGGCGGATTATTTGCTGTTTACCTGATATCGCTGGTTTTCATCCTGACGTTGACCTATCAGGAATTCCGGCGTGTACGTTTTAATTTTAATATATTCTTCTCATTGCTTTATTTGCTGACATTCTATTTTGGCTTTCCACTGACGTGTTTGCTGGTTTTCCAATTTGATGTTGAAGTGGTGCCTGTAGATGCCTTACTACATGCTCTACTGGCTTCGACCTGTTTTTATGGTATTTATTACGTCAGTTATAAAACCCGGCTAAGAAAGCCGTCTATGCAGCCTAAAGCACCGGTATTTACCATGAACCGGGTAGAAACTAACTTTACATGGTTACTACTGGCATCAGTTGCGGTGGTGACAGTGGGGCTGTTCTTTATGCAAAACGGTTTTCTACTGTTTAAGTTACAGTCGTACAGTCAAATTTTTTCCAGTCAGGTTTCCGGTGTTGCCCTGAAGCGGTTCTTTTACTTCTTTATTCCTGCCATGTTGGTGGTCTATTTCTTGAAGCCGACACAGTTACGTTGGCTGTTTTTTCTGATGAGCACAGTGGCTTTTGGGATACTAACTTATGTCATTGTTGGCGGAACACGGGCTAATATTATTATTGCGTTCGCGTTGTTTCTGTTTATTGGTATTGTGCGTGGCTGGATAACCTTGTGGATGTTGGTAACGGCGGGAGCAATAGGGATTGTTGGCATGTTTTGGTTGGCGCTCAAACGTTATAGTTTGGATGTCAGTGGTGCAGAAGCGTTTTATACTTTCCTCTACCTGACAAGGGATACTTTCTCACCGTGGGAAAATTTTGCGTTACTGCTGAATAACTACGACAAAATTGAGTTTCAGGGGTTAGCGCCTATTATCCGTGATTTCTATGTCTTTATTCCAAGCTGGCTTTGGCCAGGACGCCCTGATGCTGTGTTGAATTCTGCGAATTATTTTACCTGGGAAGTACTGGATAACCACTCTGGTCTGGCAATTTCTCCAACTTTGATCGGTTCTCTGGTTGTGATGGGGGGCGTGCTGTTTATTCCGGTTGGTGCGATTGTTGTTGGATTGATAATTAAGTGGTTTGACTGGATTTATGAATTAGGAAAACAGGAGACTAATCGTTATAAGGCCGCTATCTTGCAGGCATTTTGCTTTGGCGCGATCTTCAACATGATTGTGTTAGCTCGCGAAGGAGTGGATTCATTTGTTTCCCGTGTGGTGTTTTTCTGTATTATTTTTGGCTTATGTCTGGTAATTGCTAAGTTGTTGTACTGGCTATTTGAGAGCGCGGGGCTGATTAAAAAGTATCTGACTAGTAACCTGGTTGTATCACAAAAACGTCCGCTGCAATGTGAGGAAAGAAAATGGAGCTAAACAATATTCCTAAATACAGTATTCGTGGTTTGAATATTTGGGGCTTCCGCGATATGGCGCACTTTCTTGACCATATTTTTCAACGCGGACAGGTAAAAACGGGTACTTTAGTTGCGATTAATGCGGAAAAAGTTCTGACGGCAGAGGAAGATCAAGCTTTAAGTACACTGCTGAGTGACGCAGAATATCTGTATGCTGATGGTATCAGTATTGTACGTGCTATTCGCCGTAAATACCCGGGTGCTGAAATTTCTCGTGTAGCGGGTGCTGATTTATGGGAAGCCATCATGGAGCGTGCCGGTAAAGAAAGCACACCTATTTTTCTGGTTGGAGGTAAACCAGAGATATTGGAACAGACGGAAAGTAAACTGCTAGCTCAGTGGAACGTCAATATTGTTGGCAGCCAGAACGGTTATTTCACGCCAGAAGAACGTAATGCTGTTTTTGAACGGATTCATGCCAGCGGTGCGGCGATTGTGACAGTTGCAATGGGATCGCCTAAACAGGAAGTTTTTATGCGTGACTGTCGAAAAATTCATTCGGATGCGTTGTATATGGGAGTTGGCGGTACTTATGACGTATTTACCGGCCATGTAAAACGTGCGCCAAAAGCATGGCAGAATTTGGGGCTTGAATGGCTTTATCGCTTGTTATCACAACCGAGCCGTATTCGTCGCCAGTTTAAGTTACTGAAATTTCTTGGATATTATTACAGTGGTCGTCTGTAAATCCGCTCCTTGCCTGTTGTGTGAATTTTCGACAGGTGATGCTTTCATCAGTCGATACAATGAATTTATTCCACAATATTTATCTAACAGTTTGATCCTGCCGGGTTTTCACTATTTGTAGTTAATTATTGGATAATTTTTTATTCCACTCAGTGGAAAAACATGTTTTGATCCCTGACCTTTTTATGGCTGATTAACATCAGTCTTGTGCGTTTTTATTATTACACATTACAACATATAACAATGGACAGGGAATTTATGGCAGATCAACAACATAGCTTGCAACGGGGCTTAGAAGCCCGTCATATAGAGCTGATCGCATTAGGCGGCACAATTGGTGTCGGTCTGTTTATGGGCTCGGCCAGTACACTGAAATGGGCTGGCCCTTCCGTTTTGCTGGCTTATATTATTGCCGGAATTTTTGTTTTTTTCATTATGCGATCGATGGGAGAAATGCTGTTTCTTGAACCTGTCACGGGTTCTTTCGCTTCTTTTGGTCATAAATATCTCAGCCCATATTGGGGATGCCTCACCGCTTGGGGCTATTGGTTTATGTGGGTGGCAGTAGGAATATCAGAAATAACGGCTATCGGGGTTTATGCCGAGTTCTGGTTCCCTGAACTGCCCCAGTGGGTATCGGCATTGATTGCGGTGGCATTAGTCGCCTTGGCTAACCTTGCGGCGGTACGTCTTTATGGTGAGCTGGAATTTTGGTTTGCGATGATTAAGGTGACCACAATTATCGTCATGATCCTGATTGGTTTGGGATTGATATTTTTCGGTATTGGTAATCAATGGCAGCCTATTGGGTTAGATAATCTGACTGCGCATGGCGGTTTCTTTGCGGGTGATTGGCAAGGGTTTTTGTTTGCGCTCTGTATTGTGGTTGCCTCTTATCAGGGGGTGGAGTTGGTTGGTATCACTGCGGGGGAAGCGAAGAACCCTCAGGTGACATTGAAGAAAGCGATTAACAATATTCTCTGGCGTATCCTGATTTTCTACGTGGGCGCGATCTTTATTGTCGTTACATTATTTCCGTGGACAGAAGTGGGTTCACAGGGCAGCCCGTTTGTAATGACATTTACCAAAGTCGGGATCACCTCAGCGGCAGCCGTGATTAACTTTGTTGTATTGACGGCTGCGCTTTCCGGCTGTAACAGCGGCATGTACAGTGGTGGAAGGATGCTCTATGCGCTGGCGCAAAACCGTCAGTTGCCTTCATCACTGACGAAATTGTCAAAGAATGGGGTACCGGTAATCTGTATTGCTATTACAATCCTGTGCCTGATAGTAGGCTCTAGTTTGAATTACTTGATCCCAAATCCGCAGGCGGTTTTTGTTTATGTGTACAGTGCCAGTGTGTTACCGGGAATGGTGCCGTGGTTTGTTATTCTGATGAGCCAATTGCGTTTTCGTCAGCACCATCAACAAGCACTGAAACAACATGGTTTTAAATCTATCCTGTTCCCCTATGTCAATTATCTGACATTGGCATTTTTATGTTGTGTGTTGATCGGTATGGCAATTAACCCGGATACCCGTTTCTCATTGCTGGTAGGTGGGGGATTTTTGTTGATGGTGTCGCTGATTTATTGGTTGGTGACGTTTTTTAACGGTAAAAAACTCAAGGTCTGATCGACTGATTTACTGTCACAGTGGTAGTGAGTAGGGAAATTAAGGGCTGGCTTTATCTATGAAATGAACAAGGTGTAATCAAACGCATCATTTCTTTAAAAAAGCGCTGGACAGTAGATCATTAAATCCGTACTATCCCCATCCGCAACGGCGTTAAGCGCCCGTAGCTCAGCTGGATAGAGCGCTGCCCTCCGGAGGCAGAGGTCTCAGGTTCGAATCCTGTCGGGCGCGCCATTATTTGCGTGCAAGAGCTGCGGTGATGCATTACGCTGTTGGTAGTTAAGTGTTTAGAAGTAAATAGCTGTTATGGTGGCTATAGCTCAGTTGGTAGAGCCCTGGATTGTGATTCCAGTTGTCGTGGGTTCGAGTCCCATTAGCCACCCCATCTTTTTTATGACACGCGAGGGTGGCGGAATTGGTAGACGCGCTAGCTTCAGGTGTTAGTGTCCTTACGGACGTGGGGGTTCAAGTCCCCCCTTTCGCACCATAAAAAAGAGAGTAAAGAATGAAAAATTTCGGCGAGTAGCGCAGCTTGGTAGCGCAACTGGTTTGGGACCAGTGGGTCGGAGGTTCGAATCCTCTCTCGCCGACCAAATTCTAAAAGAACCCTGCAATGCAGGGTTTTTTGCGTTTTATCCCTTTTTGTCCCCCTGACTTTTTGTTTCCTTTCCTGTCCATTTACCTTCAAGTTGCGCTCTGCTGATGCAAATTTAGTGGATTGTTTTTTTTAAAGTAACTATTTGTTTTATATGTAAATTTCTTATTTTTTGTATTTTGACGACAATTGATATATTAGCTGTCTCAAATAAGAGACTTATAACAAATTGAATTATAATGAAAATATTAAATACCTTATGTTTTGTCTCAAATAAGAGACAATGCATAAAATGAATTTTGTGATGATTCGATTTGTTGTTGTAATAAATAGGGAAATAGCTGATGAAGCGAGGCAGCTTTCGTTTGCATAAAAGTTGGCACACTAAATGCATTATTATAAACGTAGATGCTCATCCTATTTCTTATGATTGCATACGCTTCATAAACCCAGGGATGATGCAGAGCCGATTATCGGTGCCTATTGTCCATGTCACAGATGAGTAAGATATAACCATTTTTTCATCGCCGACCGGACTTAACGTTGAGTGAGGCACTATCCGTCTGTAGACCTGATTGTATTTGTACACCTATCTTTGTTTTTAAGGTAGGTGTTTTTTTTATTCCTAAGAGATATATCTGGTAGGTTTATATACTGTTTAGATATGACTATCTAATATAAACAGAACTGAAAATATGATGGTTAGTTTTTTTGCTATAAAATTAATTTAGTTATTTCGTTCCTAAACTTATCTTAAGGGGGATATTGATGTCAAAAATGATTGGATGCTTTGGTTGTGGTCGAATATTGCATGAGTCTGCACAATCATGTCCACATTGTGGCGCGATGATAAAGACTTATTCTTCTGGTAGTAAAAACCGAATTGTTGCTGCACTGTTGGCGTTTTTTCTTGGTTACATTGGCGCTCATAAATTTTATCTGGGCAAAATCGGTATGGGGATTTTATATCTGCTATTTTGCTGGACATTAATCCCTGCACTTATCGCATTTATTGAATTTATTATTTATCTTTGCACTTCCGATGAAGATTTTGCCAAGAAGTATGGTTAGAAAAATGCCCCGTGCGGGGCATTTCAGATTATTGACAAAGTGCTGGTTTTTTATCCGGCACTTTGTTTTAATTAAGTCCCGTTCACTAAATGGAGCTTGCTGCTATGTTAAGAACACTTCCTCCTCAGACTTTCCCACCAGAAACGCTCTCACTTGACGAGCGGTCGTTTTTGGTATTACTGATGTGGTGAAAATTGGCCTTGGCCACTGCCGCTAATAGGCCAGAAAAATTTATCTGAAATATCAATAGACGTGACATAAGTCTCAATTTTTCCCACTAAAAATTGATCCTCATTTGATGTAATATTACAGACAATTTCTTCAATAATGGATTGTGTTATGTTATTAATTGCTCTTTTTTTGTCGATATTTGTGATTTTTTTTATGCTATCTATGGTAGCTAATTATTTTATATTAGGAAGAAATTTAAAAAAAACCATATTAGTATCGTTATTAATGACTATTATTGCAATATTCAGCCATGTTTCTCCTATGATTATGTATCAATGGTTTTTTTAATTGTTTTATTGTATAAGGTCGCACATTAAATGTGCGACCTTCGATGGTGGATATTAATGCTATTGCTTTTCAATCAATGGTTTGACTTTGTTTTCATAAACATCTTTATCGACCTGAAAATTTACATTTTCTTTCCACTCCCCTGTGATATCAAACGGAGTTCCATTAGGATTCCACTCTTTACCAATTAAATCTTTCATATCGTACGGGTCTGTAAATTCGTCATAAAATTTATAATTTATTACGCCAGATATATTATATTTATCGCCAATATTTTCAGCCTTAGTATCTTTCAAAGTTCCGCTTACTGTTGCATCTCCAATAGCCCACAGAGGATCGACAACTTGTATTTTTGCTTCCTTAGCGAAATCATAATTATTTTCAAAATAAATTCGTTCGCCACTTTGAATTTGTGAAATAAAACGAGATTGAATGCTGCCCTCTGGTTTGCCAAATGCCCCTGGTTTATGCATTAATTCGCGAACTTTATCATGTACACCGATTCCAGAGAGTGTGAGTGCCTGGCCTGATTTTCCTGTAAAATGAGAAAACATGTCAAGTCCATTCATTTTATTATCTGTAGTTAATAATTGTTCAAGATATTCTATTTTTTCTAACTCTTTGTCCAATGCGTTATTTAACTTATCTTTCAGGTCTTGATAATATAAAAATAGATTACTAACTGATCCATAAAGTTTAGAATGAACCATCTTATCAAGAGGAACAGAATTACTGTTAAAAGATGTCCTTGGTTTGTTATTTAACAATTCATTTAATTCTTTTTCATTGCCAATTCTCATACGGATTGTATATTGAATGATACCCACATCTACCCGATGCGTTTTCTCGTAAGGGTATTTATTGACATCACTTAGCGTTCTTCCTTCCGGTGTGTTGTTAATAATACCAATCATTTTGTTAATTAACTCAATTAATTTTTTAGATCTGGTTTTTTGAAGTTCTGAAATATAACTTTGATATAAAACAAGTTCTTCATGCGTCATACCCATAAAATTTCTGCTAGCTGCTTGAAGATCTTCGTCAGCTAGTTTTTTTTGTTCATTAATAATGTGTTCTAGTTTATCTTTTTGTTCCTGATTTAAACCAGAAATACCATTAATAATGCTGGAAGAGCTTATCGAATCAACATTTACCTTAAAATCATCAAACTTGGTGAAGGGAATATTAAAGCTATTATCAATTCCATTAATTAAGTTTGCTCCCCAATTAGGTGGTATATCGATTAATGTACCTAGATTCTTTGGTATTTCGACTCCACTAGTGATGGTAATCACAATGTTTCCATGTTCATCATATAGACGATTGCCATTAACGTCATAGATAGGAAATCTCATAATATGTTCCTTATAGAATATGATTTAAAATAAGGGGTTGTCCTAGATAACGATCATATTTTCCCCTTAACTATTTGTTTTATAATATGTAATTGGTCTTTTACCCCCGGTGTGTTAAATCTCCACTCATATTCCTTGAGAAAGAGCTCAAAGTGTTCCTTTGGTATGCCATTAAATTTACGCATATGACGTTTGGCTTGGTTCCAAAAATTCTCTATCCCATTGATATGGTTTTGACCATTTTTAGCGTCTATTGAGAAGCCCGAAAACAGGGACTTTTCCGGCTGAACCTCTCCCGCGTTTTCCCTTACGTTTACCCCCGAAATAGCTTTCGTCTATCTCGACTTC